>PWGE01000146.1 GCA_003554345.1 Candidatus Sumerlaeota bacterium
CGTAAAAAAACAGCTTGAGGTTCTATATCCAGAATATAAGGGAGAAATTATCACTATTCCCAATGGAATAGAAGAGAGTTTTTTTCAACAACCTACGCTTTCGGAAATTCAATACATTCGCATGAAGTATAAACTTCCAGACACTTTCTGGCTCACCAGTGGAGGACAAAAACCCCACAAGAACCTGGCCCTTTTAAAAAAGATGCGGCGTTTTCTACCTCCTGAAACAGCCCCCACTCTAATCGTCGTCCTGGGAAACTATGGACTGAAGAACCCTGTGGAAGAAGAGAATTTCTTATATCTGCCTTATATAAGTGACAATGAAATTCCACTGGTTTACAGAGCCGCAGAGCTCTTTCTTTTTCCCAGCAAAGCGGAAGGATTTGGTTTACCGATTCTGGAAGCATTTGCCTGCGGTGTGCCGGTTATTTGCAGCGACATTGAAGTTCACCGCGAAAACTATGCCGGCGGAGCCTTATTCTTTTCTCCGGAGAATGCCAGAGAAGCTGCTCAGCAGGTAAAAAAAGCACTGCATTCTATGTCCCTTAAAAACAGGCTTACCAGCCGGGCCCTGAGCATTGCCCAACGTCATAGCTGGAAGGAAACCTCGGAAACTTTTATGGGAGTTCTACAAAAAGCTTATGAAAACCGCCATCATAACTGACTGGCTTCTCACCTATCGAGGGGGAGAAAGGGTCCTGCAGTCTTTAATTTCCATTCTTCCCGATCCTCATATTTATACCATTTTTTACAAACCCGAAAATGATAGGCGACTGGCGGAACTCACCAGAAACGTCACAGTACATCCTTCCTTTCTCAATAAAGTCCCCATTCTCAGTTCAAAATGGAGGTGGGGATTATTTCTATATCCACGGGCTATTCAGCAATTCAACCTGGAAGGATATGACCTTATTATCAGTCTCCATCACTGTGTGGCAAAGGGAGTTAAAACACCATCCCACACTCCCCATCTGGCTTACATATTCACTCCAATGAGATATCTCTGGCTTCCCCATTTATATTTTCAGAACCCCTTGTTGTCAATATGGTCATGTTTAAGTTATCCCCTGAAGAAATGGGACATTAAAAGTAACAGAAACATCACCCGATTCTTTGCAATTTCCGGGGAAATACAAGAACGAATACATCAATTTTACAACCAGCAGTCGGAGATACTATACCCGCCGGTGGACACCGCTTTCTTTTATCCTACCAGAGAAAAAGGGGATTTTTTCCTCAGTGCAGGACACCTGGTCCCTTACAAAAGGATGGATATAGCCGTCCGGTGTTTTTCCCAAAATGGATTACCCTTAAAAATCGTGGGGAACGGACCGGAATACAAGCGCCTAAAAAAAATGGCCGGTTCCAATATAGAATTTACTGGAAAAATAAGTGACAGCGATTTACGGGAATTATATTCCAGGGCCCGGGCTTTTATTTTTCCCGGTCACGAAGATTTCGGGCTGGTTCCCCTGGAAGCCATGGCATGCGGTACCCCCGCCATCGGATATGGAAAAGGCGGTCTTTGTGAAACAATCACCCCGGAAACCGGCATTCTATTTACACCTCAAACAGTCAATGCTCTTCAACAGGCACTTGAGAAATTTTTCGAAAAGGAAAAGGATTTTGATCGCCAGAAAATAAGAGAACATGTTGTTCAGAATTTTGGCAGAGAAATCTTTCTTTCCCGCTGGCGAAAAATTATAAAGCAGTTCTCCCCTTTTTCATAGAACGACTATTGTACCAATACCACATCACTTTTGCCCCATGACACAACTTGACTTTTCTCCCTTTCTGCGGTATAATTACTTTTGCTGCCACTTTTCTGCATCAATGTGACCTTATAAAAGGGGGCAACCAATGAATAAAAAAAACCTTTTTTCTATGTATTACTTTCCTGAAAAAAGCTCTCAACACACTATGAAAGACCTCATAAATAAAGGTAAAGAAGAAGTCACAAATATTCTCTGGCAGGAAAACCCGGAAATCAAGGAACTATTAAGCAATTCCGGCGACATAGAAGAAACACGTAAGGCCTTTCTCAATTATCTAAAGAAGCAAGAGAGCAAACTGTGCAGCAATGATTCTGAAACACCTGAGAGCCAGGTACCATCCTCCCGAAAAAGGGTAGCAAGGGATTCCATACGCATAGCCAGAAATTTCATTCAGGCGGAGAACGAGCAGCTCTCAAATTTCTCCGCCTTAAAAAAACTGATCCAACTTGCCAGAGACACTAACCATACTGAAGAAGTCACGAAAGGATTTCTCACCGAATTCATCTATTTATTTCGTTCCATTAAGGGCTGTCCGACCATTTTAGATTCCGGTATTACCGATGACAAAGAGCAAAATTCTCTCGAAGAATATATCCGCCAGCGAACCAAAGAGCTCAACCTTTATTCCAACACGATTGACACTTACACCCAACGTTACCGTACCGGCTATGAGGAAGAAATAATCAGTAAACGAGAATCCCTCCGACAGAAGATACTGGAATATTTCAACGCCGGTGAAGCAGAATGGAATGATTATCAATGGCACATAGAACATATTATCGAAGACCGTAAAACTCTCTCCCAACTTGTAAAGCTGGAAAAAGATGAAGAAGAAGGATTAAAAGCAGCAGAAGAATACGACATTCCGGTTCAGGTCACTCCATACTATGTATCTTTATTCAATAGCGAAGGCCGATGCGAATGGGACCGTGCCATACGTGCCCAGGTTATTCCTTCCAGCTACTATTGCCAGAAAGTCTACGAAAACCAGCAAAAAGGCGGTGACATGGATTTCATGGGTGAAAAATGGACCAGTCCCGTGGAAACCATC
>PWGE01000314.1 GCA_003554345.1 Candidatus Sumerlaeota bacterium
TCCCGTTGAAAACCAAACCACAATAACAGTAAAAAGAAAAGGTAAAGGACTACATTAACCAGTTTTAACGCCACCATATTATTGCCCACCAGAACATACAGGGGTGCCAGGAGAAGAGGATATCCCCAGGGATAGGCAACCGGTCCCACGGCAAAAGAGGAGTGCTCCATGGTAAAACGGTTTTCATCCATGAATTCATCAATATTTCGCTCTGTTATGCTTTCCGCCTGCATCAGATATTGAGAAAAATCCCCGCCCCAATCATGACCGGTGGTCAACAAGCCATAAGCAAGCAAACCAGACAAAGCCACAATAAAAACTATAAAGTATGGATGCACCTTACATCGTGAGCAGGTCTTTCGGTTTTCAAACATCATTTAAACCTGGTGCCTTACGGCCACACCCCCACTCTTCTTTATTCATTAACGCTAATACGCAAATAGCAGGAAACTGCAAATTATTATAGAATTTTTAAAACCTTTTTCAAAGAATGGCTGTATTGAGACACGAATTCAGGTGTCAGAATAAGATAAAAAGACCAGAATAAGAATTAATCCCGGGAGGTCGCAAAGAAGAGATGTGTCTTTTGAATAAAAGAGAATAAAACCACAAGAAGTAAGGTATGTCATGAAAAGGAGATGCAGAAAAACAGGAAAAGCTGGCTTTAAAGAAGATAAAATGAAAAAAAACCAACCCTGACTATTCCGGGGATGGGTACAGGACTAGAGGAAAGTTCTGGTGGAGGTAAGGGGACTCGAACCCCTGACCCATACGCTGCCAGCGTATTGCTCTCCCAGCTGAGCTATACCCCCACTCTGTATATTAACCGGATATATCTTAACAATCATGGTTCAAATTTCAAGAATAGAGGCCTTACATTGTTAAAGCCATGATTGCTTTTGCAGTATGCAATCTGTTTTCAGCTTCATCGTAAACGATAGAAGCCGGCCCGTCTATCACAGCATCTGTCACCTCGTTCCCCCTATCAGCAGGCAGACAATGCATATACACGGCATCCTTTTTTGCCATTTGCATACGTTTTTCGTTACAGACCCAGTTTTTATATTTTTTAGAAAGCTTCAATGCTTCCTCTGGTTTAGAAAAAAGACTCAGGGCGCCCCAGGATTTGGGATAAACGATGTCAGCGTCTTCAAAAGCTTCATCCATATCATGGGTAACGTCCAGTTTAACGCCGGCCTCTTCGGCATTCTGGCGAGCGGTATCCATCACTTCCGGCATCAGTGCATATTCCGGAGGATGAGCAAGGGTGATATCCATTCCAAAGCGGGACATGAGCATCAACAATCCCTGGGGTACGGATAGAGGCTTGGCATAACTGGGTGCATATGCCCAGGATACCGCCATCTTAAGCCCTTTCGGATTGGTGCCAAAACGTTCCTGAATTGTCATCAGGTCAGCAATTGTCTGACAGGGATGGTCAATATCACACTGCATGTTTATTACAGGAACATCAGCATGTCTGGCTATTTCGCGAATATATTTATTCCCCTGGTAGGGTTCAAGATCATGACGTACAGCGATACCGTGTCCATAACGGGAAAGAATAATCCCGGTATCCTGAGGTGTTTCACCATGGGCGATCTGCGAGGTATCTGCACTGATAAAATGAGCGTGGCCACCCAGCTGGGTAATACCGGCTTCGAAACTATTACGGGTACGGGTGGAGTTATCAAAAAAGAGAAGAAAAATGGTCTTATCCTGCAAAAGACGGTGCGCTTCACCAAGTAGAAATTTCCTTTTTAACTCAGTAGATATATTAATGAAGCTTTGCAGCTCCCGAACCGAAAAATCCTGGGTGGAAATATAATCTCTTCCTCGAAATGTGGGGGACATGGTATTTCTCCTTTCCTTTTAGACATTCTTATTATTTTATCAAAAGTTTTTTCCTCTTCAAAACAATTTACCTCTTTCCACTTATTTTCAATTCTTGCAATTCAAACCTTTACGTGATATAATACTTTGAATCGAAACGAACAGCAATTTAATTTGTTTGTATTTTATTATGTTCGTGCAAAAGAAGACACGAGGTTTTATAAATGTCAAAAGAGACAGAATTTATACGACTTATACGAAAAATAAGCTTCGAGTACGAGCTCAAGCCAGATGACGTTATTGAAGCCTTTGAAGAATCACTCAAAAAAGCTGCCGACAATAAGCTTGCCCGGTACAAAGAGGTGCATCCATATATAGACAGAAACAAGGGGACCTTACATATTTTTGTTCCCAAAAAAGTGGTAAAGCGGCTCAAAGACCCCTACCATGAAATACATATTCAGGACCTGGATGAACCTGAGAAATATGAGAGCGGGGACATTATAGAAGTTGAAATTGAACCTCAGGGGTTAGACCGTCTGGCAGCACAGGCATTAAAAACCTCTCTTCCTCTCAAGTTACAGGAAATCAAAAAAAACAAGCTACTGGAAGAATTTCATCAAAAAATTGGACACCTGGTACAGGGAGAAATTCAGAAGTACGATCAGAAGAATTATTATGTTTTACTGGGAAAAGTGACAGGTCTCATTCCACGTTCCGAGTTTCCTTCCACGTTGCTGCCCCGTATCGGAGAATCCATGCACTTCCTTATTGTCAAAATCCTTGAAAACGTCCAGGGAGGTCCTTACGTTGTTCTATCACGCACCCGCAAGGAGTTTTTGGTCCGTCTTTTTGAACGTGAAGTACCGGAAGTCCGGGAAGGTATAGTTGAAATCAAATCCGTAGCGCGAGACGTCGGAAACCGGGCCAAGATAGCTGTTACCAGTTATGACAAAAATGTCGATCCTGTGGGAGCCTGTGTCGGA
>PWGE01000114.1 GCA_003554345.1 Candidatus Sumerlaeota bacterium
CCCTGATGTTCGACCATTCTTTCTGGTGCAAAGAATGTGGTGAAATGGTTACTCAAAAAACCTGTCCTCATGATTCAAGTCACCATGTGTCTTTAAGTGGCACAAAAGTAAGAAAAATGCTCGCAAAAGGAAAGATATTACCGCCGGAAATTTCAAGACATGAAGTTTCCCGGATTCTTAGCAGGTGGTTTCAAAAAGCATCATGAACACCGTACTCTTAATTACCATAGCTGCCTTTTTAGCAATGAACATGGGTGCCAGTGGAATGGCTGTTTCCTTTGCCCCTTCTCTCGGTGGAAAACTTATCTCCAGAAAGGTAGCAGTTCTTTCTTTCACCTCTTTAATATTATTAGGAAGTCTTGTTACAGGAAGACGAGTTGCCCACACTTTGAGCGGTAGAATAGTTTCTCCAGAAGATCTGGACTCCCAGGTCGTCCTCATCATCATTATAGCCGCAGCCATTTCTCTTTTCAGTGCCAACATGCTTAAGATACCCCAATCCACCAGCATTATTACGGTGGGATCCGTAAGTGGAGTGGGGCTTTATTTCGGCTCTCTCAACATTCCTTTTCTCCTGTTTCTTCTGGCAAGCTGGTTAATAATCCCTCTTATGGCGTATTTTACAACCTACCATCTTGGAAAAAAGATCTTTCCACCCAGGCAAAAGAACCTGCACCTTTATGAAAAAATGTTTTTTCACCAGAATAAGCTCAAAAGATGGACCATAGCCACCGATTGTTACGGCGCTTTTGGACTGGGAACCAACAATGTGGCAAATGTTGTCGGGCCCCTCTTTGCCGCTTCTATAATACAACAGACGCAGGGCTTCGTGGTATTCTCCCTGATTTTTGGTATAGGGGCTTTCGCTATGGGCAAAGGGGTGTTGAATACAGTAAGTAAAGAAATCATCCCCCTTGGCACCGTTTCTTCTTCTCTGGTAAGTCTGGTTGTAAGTTCTTATATCATCTTTTCCTCACTGCTGGGGTTACCTGCTCCCTATGTACAGTTTTCCTCATTCTCCATACTCGCGATTCATACCCTGAAAGAGGAGAAAAATCATGGCCAGACCCTTTTTCATCCCCTTACCAGAAAAATATTTATTGTCTGGATATTTTCTCTGCTTTTAAGTATTTTCACGTCGTATTTTCTCTTAAAAATATGGAGATTGTCATAATGATCATTATACCGAGCCCGATATACAAAAAAATGATTCAACACTGTTTGCGTGAAAAGCCTAACGAAGCCTGCGGCTTACTGGCAGGAAAAAACCAGCAGGTAAAAGATATCTATAGCATGACAAATATTGAGCGGAGTCCCGAAACCTATTTCATGGATCCCCGCGAACAGCTTAAGGTTAAAAAAGAGATAAGAAAGAAGGGACTCAAGCTGGCGGGCATTTATCATTCTCATTTAAATTCACCCCCCTACCCCTCAGAAAAAGACCTGGAACTGGCGTTCTATCCTGACACACCGTATCTCATCATTTCATTAAGGAACGAGAAAAATCCGGAGCTTAAAGCTTATCTTATTGAAGATACTACAATAAAAAAAGAAGTCGCAATAAAGGTGGTTTGAATAAATGGAAGTTATAGGAACAAATCATAATTATAGTTCTCAACAAGTTCGGGAAAAACTAGCTGTGCCTTTAAAAAAAGTTTCCCCTCATCTTTCATTTTTTCAAAAAAACACAGGCTTTTCAGCAACAGCAGTTCTTTCAACATGCAACCGCCTGGAATATTACATTTCCGGGAGAAAAGAGGGGGCTTCTGCCACGCTTCATTTTATGGCTCAAAAGCTTCAGACGACCCCATCTGATATTCAGCATCTTTTCTATCACTATCGGGACAGGAAAGCTTTTCAACATTTGTGCAGGGTTACCGCCGGGTTAGACTCTTTTCTTCCCGGCGAAAAAGAAATACAGGGCCAGGTCAAGAAACACTTTTCGAAGGCAGGAGAGAATGGTTTTCTGGATTATCATCTTCAAAAAATGTTTGAAGAGGCACGCAATCTCTCCCGTTACATTCATAAAAATACCGGTATTGCGTACGGAAAAGTCTCAATGGGAAGTCTGACTCTTGACTTTATACGAGACATTTTTCCCGACATCAGTGAAAAAAAGGTTGCCCTCATTGGAACCGGTCATGTAAGCCAATTGGTACTGAAATACCTGAGGTCTCATACAAGGCACATCACCATCATTTCCAACCGTCATCCTGAACGTGCCCTCTTGCTTGCGAGAAAATATGACATTAAGGCTGCTCCCACAAACAACATAACCAGCCGGTTGCACTCTATTGATATTCTCATAACGGCGACTGCTTCCCCTCATTTCATCTTCACCCCTTCTTCCTTGCGTGCTATTTCGCGTCCCATGCTGTTAATAGATTTATCTCATCCTCGTGACATTGATCCTGAAGTAAAAAAGCTTTCTCACATTCGGCTTTACTATTACGAAGACTTTCACAGGGCAGTTGTTCGCAATTTACAACACAGAAAAGAAGAATGCCGTAAAGCCGAAAAAATTATTAAAAAGGAGGCTTATAAGAGATGGAGATCTCACTTAAAATCGGAACCCGTCCCAGCAATCTGGCACTGAAGCAGGCAAATGAAATTTTCTATCAAGTACGTTATTTTTTCCCAGAGATAAAAAGAAGGTATATGATTATTGACAGCCCGGGTGACAGGGACAAAAGCACTCCTCTTCTTCATATGGAAGGAAACGATTTTTTTACCAGGGAGCTTGATGAAGCCGTAGAGACAGGAAAAATTGATATGGCAGTTCACAGTGCTAAAGATCTTCCCGATCAGG
>PWGE01000124.1 GCA_003554345.1 Candidatus Sumerlaeota bacterium
AAGTATTTTTCACCGGGCACGTATATTCCTCTATCATTTCCAAAAAGCTTTTCTGTATCGGTCACAAGAGATAAAACCGGAAAAGAATAACGATCCTCACCCTGGGGGTGCACGAAGAAAGTTGCGCTCTGCACCTCACTTTTTGACCATGCTTCTTCTGTTTCACGATAGGCTCTTGCTCTGACTACCTTTCCCTTGAATACTTTCTCTGCCGGTGGCTCCCACCCATGGTAGGAATGTTCAATACCCCTATAGGTTGTAATAATTTCGGAAAGATCATTTTCCTCACCACTGCGATTTGTTACTTCGAGGGGCTGTTCATAGACATATGTCGTATTTTTGCGAGATTTATTTTCACTTCTGAACCAACTTTCAGGGTAGAAATAATTGATTTCATACGACTCTCCTCCTTCCAGGTTTTGTAAAGAAGGTTCAGAACCATCCAGCGTGTATAAAATTTTCACCTCATCATCTGGATGAAAAAGCTCTAAATCAAAATCTTCTTCAAAAAACCCTGCTTTCCGGGAAAAAGAGGGAGGAGATATTGTGCGTGCACTTTCGGTGTTGGTAAATCCAGGAGTAGTACCGGCAAAATTCAGGTCATTCATTCCTCCAAAACGCGCCCACCTCTCTTTTCCATCTTCCACGCGGGCATAGGCTTCATTCCTTCCCAGTACAATCGCCGGCACATAATCAACCACGTCACCATCAGAATTGGAAAGAATGACCGGTTCGCCATCACGGCTGATACGAAAATTTGTGTGAAACTCTTCTGAAAATGCCAGAACATGGAGCTCTTCCTCACTCAAAGCTCTCTCATAAAAACGAAGACCGTCTACTTGCCCTATAAAAGGAAATTCGCTATTTTCATAATCTGCCGATCCAACCAGTAAATTTCCCGGAAAAGTATATCCATCATATTCTTTTTCCTGGATGAGACAGCCGTTCATGTATAATTGCGCGGTATCATCTATCCAGCGAACTGCAATATGGGTCCACTCTTTCACCGCCATCTCATCAGTCCTGGAAATACCACTCCTTTCAATACCGAATCCCCACTGACATTTTCTTGTTTGATCAGGGCCCTGCTGATATAAACCTACCTGCCCTTTCCTCTCTTCCACCTGTAACCCGAACGAGGCTATAACTGTTTCTTGTGAAATATTTTCCGGTTTCACCCAGAAAGCAAGGGTGAAATATTCCTCGTCAGGACGAAACCCCTCTCCTACAGGAAAATCCAGAAAACTATCTTCTCCCGTCACACGTAACGCACCTTCCTCATTGCCGGCACGGTCGGTGGCCGGCTCTACATTATGCATCTCTCCGTGCAGATCGTTGCCGCTGCTGTCCTGCGCATCTCCGTCCAGCTTCCAGTGTCCAACTAACCCATCTTCAAGATCAATTTCTTCTTCACCGCTTATGCGCGGACGGTCTCTTCCCGTATTGGTAAACACCACCTTGTATTCACCCGGCTCAATGATCGCTGCCTCCGGATGGTCGGTCTTCGAGACATCCGGAAACTGCCACCGGGTATGGTTATCCGCATCATCCGACAGGTACCAATCCGTCAGGTCTACGGGTTCCTCTCCGGCATTATACAGTTCCAGCCACGGCGGAAACTCACCGTCCTCGTCAGGTACTGCCCGTCCGTTCGAAGCCATAAATTCATTGATCACCACCTGCGTCTCACGCTCTTCCACCGGCAGTAGTATCTCAAAATCCACGTCCTCTATCTCTTCATAATAATGCTCCACCGCCCAAAAGTCAGTGGTAAGATTGCCTCCCACGTTCAGACGGCTGTCTTCTCCGCGAATATTCTCCAATCCGGAAAGGGGACTGAAGTCCGAAATGTAATTATCACGAAGATTCACATTCTTCAGGTTGGGCAATCCCGCAAGCACCGAAATGTCTTCTATGCGGTTATTGCGAAGAGTCAGCTCCTCGAGGAGCGTCAGATCCTGCAGAGGCGTGATATCCTTCACCTCGTTGCTGTGCATGCTCAGATCATCCAGCAGGGTCAGATTGCGTAACGCTTCAATGCACTCAACCTTATTTTCACGAAAGGTCAGGCGGTTCAGGAACGTCAGGTCCTCAAGAGGGGAAATATCCTCTATGTTGTTGTTGCGGACTGTGAGGTCTTCCAGCTTAGTAAGGACAGCCAGCGGTTTAATGCATTCAATATCGTTATTGCGCAGGTTCAGCTCCCGCAGGTTCTGCAGAGCCTGGATACCTTCCAGCGATTGTATGCCTACTCCCTCAGCATCCAGCTCCTCCAGGCGCAGGACATCTTCTGCATAAATAGGTCCCGGCTCCGGACGCCGGGCCTCATGACGTACCAGTTCTTCGAGTTTTTCATCGGCAAAGGCAACTTCCTGTCCTGCCGGTAAAAGAGGCGCCCAGACACACCCCATGAAGAAAATAAACAGAAGAAAAATATCTTTTCTTACGTTAAGATACATGAAGCACTTTTATCAGAATACAGGTAAGCACAGATAAACAGCAGTTTTTCATAATATATTGTTAAGTTTATTTTACATACTTATGGCGAGATTTCATACTTTATTTTTCTTCATAAAAAATACACTGTGGATAATCTCTGTTCAAAGTCTCATTGAGTACATCTACAAGAAAAAATTCTAATCAAGTTGTTTTTTCTTCCGGACTTTATTACCCGGGTACACCATGGGTGTCACCGGCCAGGTTAAAATGGGCCACGTTTGGCCAGGTTCAAAATGGGCCAAAATTCTTTGTGATTTTAGTCTTGTTAAAATGAAAATCAAGGATTTTCTTCTCTTTGCAAATTACTG
>PWGE01000345.1 GCA_003554345.1 Candidatus Sumerlaeota bacterium
CAGAAGAATTTTTGATTGAAGAACTGGGAAGAATACCTGGTTCATGGCTTACTGTTGGTGCTTTTTTCGGGGGGATCCTTCTTTCTGCTTTGATTGATAAAATGGTGCCTGCTTCGGATAATCCACATGAGGTACACTTTGTGGAAGAAATTGATGAGATTACCGAAAAAGAGTTGAAAAGGAAAAAGCTTCATCGTACAGGTCTTTTTACTGCTCTTGGAATAACCCTGCATAATTTTCCGGAGGGACTTGTTACCTTTATGGCTGCCATGCATGATCCGGCACTGGGTGTTGCCATTGCTGTTGCTATTGCTATCCATAATATTCCGGAAGGCATTGCAGTATCCATTCCCATTTATTATGCCACAGGTAGTCGGAAAAAAGCTTTTAAGTATTCGTTGCTGTCAGGCCTGGCAGAACCGCTCGGTGCCCTGGTGGGGTTTGTTCTGCTTTATCCGTTTCTTACTGATACCCTGTATGGTGTGGTGTTTGGAGCGGTAGCGGGCATCATGGTGTATATCTCTTTCGATGAACTTTTGCCAACCGCTCACGAATATGGAAAGCATCATCTTGCCATAACCGGATTGATTGCCGGTATGATGGTTATGGCAATCAGTCTCCTCTTATTTTTATGAGGAACTCAATAATACCATCCCCCCTTGCTTGACATAGGGCATTATTGAGTGATAATGATTAGCAACTTATAATCTATTGCTCAGAGGTGCAAAAGGGCTGTTGGACGCAAGTAATCTATCGCAAATTGCTATAATATTTCTGGCGCTGTTTCTATCTGCCTTTTTTTCCGGGACAGAAACCGCTCTCTTTTCCCTTCCCAGGCTTCGTCTTCAAACCCTGATGAAGACCCATCACCATGGGAAGTTTTTTTCTCTTCTTTTCCACTCTCCCCGCAGACTTCTTATCTCTATTTTGATCTCAAATATGCTGGTCAATATATTTTCTTCAACTCTGGCAGAACCTTTTCTGAAAGAAATATTCGGTCTTCATTTTGGCTATTTCAGGGTAGAGATTGTCGCCATTGTATTGATGACCTTTACCATTTTGATTATCGGTGAAATATTACCAAAAGCTATTGCTATAAAGAAGAATGAGAGAATAGCCGTGGTGGTGGCTCCCTATATATGGTTTTTTTATAAAATTGTTGCACCGGTTAGGACACTGGTGGAAGGGGTTTCAGATTCCTTTATTCAGCTGGTAGAAAAAAAATGGCCCTGGTTAAAAAAGCCGGGATCTACCAAGGAAGAACTGGCACATTTTATAGATACAGCTATTGAGCAGGGGATACTGAATGAAACAGAACAGGAGTTTTTGGATGGTTTCATTGATCTTGTCGAAAAAAGAGTGCGGGAAATAATGACCCCTCGTGATGAAATGGATGCCTTGAACTGGGAGATGTCCCTGCAGGAGGTGCGGTCTTTTCTTAAAAAAACCCCCCATTCCCGTATTCCTGTTTATAAAGAAGATAAGGATAATATTGCCGGTATACTTTACGTGAAGGATTTTTTGACAACGCGCTTTAAAGAGGTTTCTGATTTTGATTGGCGATCAATTTTGCGACACCCTTATTTTATTCCGGAATCTAAAAATGCTTATCAGCTTTTTAAGAACTTTAAAGAAAAACGTATCCATATTTCCATTGTTGTGGATGAGTATGGGTCGGTAAGTGGCTTGATTACCCTGGAAGATATTTTAAGAGAACTGATAGCTCTTCCGTCCGAGGAAGGAGGCAAAGACTGGAAACTAAAGAAGGTGGCAGATAATACATATATATTATCTGCCCGTTATCCGCTGGAAGATTTTGCTGAGTTGTTCAAGATTAATGTTGAGGATACAGAGAGTGTAACGGTAGGGGGATTTCTTTTGGAAATCCTTGGGCGCCTGCCCCGTCAAAATGAGACTATTAAATGGAAGGGTTTCCGGTTTGTGGTTGTAGAAGCTGATACGAAAAAAATACGGAAAATAAAAGTCACCTACCAACCTGAGACAGATGTATCAGCTGGAGGAAAGAACAAGGACTGATTGCTATGACATTATTTCTTATAGTGCTGAGTACTATCTTTTTTCTTTTCTGTCACTTTCTCTTTTCCGGTTCGGAAATGAGTATCATTTCCTGTGAACGGATGCGGATGCAGATTCTTGCTAAAAAAGGGAACCGGGGTGCCAGGTTGGTGCTGTATTTTCTCGACCATCCCAATATTTTGTTCAGTATTACTCTTGTTGGTGTGAATCTCTCCATGGTGGCTAATTCAACTATTCTGACTTCTTACCTGGGGTATTTATTGCGGGATTATGAAGTCAGGCGCATATTGGGAACTGAGCCTCAATCGTTGCTGGCTCTTATTATTCTCTGGCCGCTGGTATTGGTTTTTAGCGAGGTTATTCCCATGGGTACTTTTCGTCATTTTGCTGATGCTTTAGCACCTCTCATGGCACGGTTCCTTCAGGTGGCATACTATCTCCTTTATCCCTTTACCAAGCTTTCTTCCCTTATCATCAGTAGTGTTTATAAGGTGTTGAAAATTGAAAAAAAAGACCGTCGTTTACAGATAAGCCGGGAAGAATTACGCACCCTGCTTGCCCGTGATAAGAGCGTTTTATCCCGGGAAGAAAAAAATATGATCGAACATTTGTTTCATTTTGAAAAAATTACTGTGGAAGATGCCATGGTACCACTTATTAACGTTACAATGATCTCATCAGACAAAAGCATTCGTGATATTTTTAAAATCGTTGATAAGTACGGATTTTCCCGGGTACCTATTTATGATGGACGGGTTGATAATGTTGTGGGTCTGGTAAAGGTTACGAATTTATTAGAGGTAGAAGAAAATACGCCGGTCATGAAATACCGGGAAAAATGTTTTTTTGTTCCTGAAACTGCCCGTGCCCAACATGTGTTGAGTGAAATGCGGAATAATAATGTTCAAATGGCAATTGTCGTAGATGAGTTTGGTGGGGTACAGGGAATTGTTACCGTGGAAGATATTCTGGAAGAAATCCTCGGGGAGATAGAGGATGAATACGACCAGCCTGAACGGGGTGTAAGAATTATTAATGAAAATCAGATTATTGTAGACGGCAATACAGAGTTGAAAACGCTTTGTGAAGAATATGAGTTGGATATTCAGGCTGAAGATGTAGAAACAATTGCCGGTTTTCTTCTCTCTTTACTGGGCTATATTCCCCAAAAAGGGATGGTTTTAAAATATAAAAATTATCTGTTTACTGTTCTTGAATGTACGGATAGAAAAATCAAACAAGTAGAGATTCGAACAATAAATGATTAATAGCTCTTTTTTACGGCCTCAAAAGGTGCTTCTGGCAGTTCCGCCAACAGGCTTATATATAAGGGAAGACCGTTGCCAAACCCCTATCGACAAGCTTAAAACAGTAGCTCCCCGCCCTCCTGTAGATTTGTTGTATATTGCCGCTGTTCTGAGGCAGGCTGGTGTTTCATGCGAGATTAAAGATTATCCTGTTCAAAACAAGACCCAAAAAGATTTTGAGGATGATATCAGGAAGATTGAGCCAGACTGGGTTGTAGTGAGTATCACCACCCCGGGATTGGAAGAGGATTTGCAGTTGATAGATTCTCTCAAACAAAAGTTTCCGGGTGTTCATTTTATTGCTAAAGGTGCCCATTTTAACGCTTACCAGCTTGACAGGGAGACCCTTAAACAATGTCCGGCTCTTTCTGCCGTCACTCGTGGTGAATATGAGGATGTCTTTCGCCGCTGGGTGGAAGCAGAAGATCCCGGGGATATTCCGGGACTTACCTTTCGCCAGGGTGAGGAAATCAGGAAAAATCCAGGAACAGGAAAAGTGGAAGACCTTGACACGCTTCCTTTTCCTGCCAGGGATTTAATAAATAATGCGCTATATTGCAGGCCTGATACCGGTGAACCTCAAACGACCATTGTTACCTCCCGGGGGTGTCCCTATTATTGTAATTTTTGCCTTACTCACCTGGTTTCGGGAAAAAAGGTGCGCTTGCGCAGCCCTCGTCGTATAGTGGATGAGATCATAGAATGTCGCGATGTGTATAATATTCATAATTTCCTGTTTCGCTCTGATACCTTTACTATAAATAAAAAGTGGTTGAAAGAATTATGTGGTTTGCTCCAGGAAGAATGCCCTGATATTAAGTGGGCATGTAATAGCCGGGTGGATCTTTTTACTCCTGAGGTTGCCAGTTTATTGAAAGAATCCGGATGCTGGCTGGTGGCTTTCGGAGTAGAAAGCGGAGACCAGGAGATGCTTGATTCTGTTGGAAAAGATGCTACTATCCAGCAGGCGTTTCGTGCTATGAGGATCTGTAAAAAGACAGGGTTGATGAGTAGTGTGTATCTTCTCCTTGGTTTACCTGAAGAAACACCTCAGAGTTTTCGCAAAACTTTGAAAATGCTTAAAAAGCTCGACCCTGACTTTGTTGAGTTTTTTTATACCTATCCTTTTCCCGGCAGTCGCCTTTATAAGAAGCTGGTTGATGAAGGTCTTCTGAAAAAAGGGGAGTTTCCCCGGTCTGCTTATTCGGAACCGGCTTTTGCAACCCCCCATTTTACAATTCACGAACTTAAAAAACAGCGTTTTCGCCTATGGAGAAGCTTTTATCTTCGTCCTTCTTATATTATGAAAGTTTTCCGGCGAAATATCAGTCGGCCACGTGTTCTAAAAAATTATATTCTTCACGGACTGGCACAACTCAAAGCCTTTTTAAAAAAGGAGCAATTATGAATAATTCTACCGAAAGGAATGTTTTGCAGGAACAAGAGGTCCAGAATATTTGCCAGAAAATGGCGGAAGAAATATTTGATAAATACGGAAAAGATGAACCTTTAGCAGTGGTAGGGATTTACACCCGTGGTGCATATCTGGCTCGTCGTATTCATGAATATCTTGAGGAAATGACGCTTACACGCATTCCCCTGGGATATTTGGATATTAATCTTTATCGTGATGACCTCACTACCTTACGTGAACAGCCGGTTATTCGGAGTACAGATCTTCCTTTTGCAGTAGCCGGTCAGCGTATAGTATTGGTTGATGATGTCATATTTACCGGTCGAACAGTCAGAGCTGCTCTGGAAGCTCTGCTTGACTTTGGAAGACCGGCGGCGGTGTTCCTGGCTGTTATGGTAGACAGGGGATGGCGCGAATATCCTATCCAGCCGGATGTTATCGGAATGACATTGCAGACCACTCTAAAGGAAAGCGTAGAACTGAAGTTGCGGGAAGTTGATGATCGTGACGTTCTATTGATTAAAAAGATACCTGGAAACAGATACGAGGATGAGAACAGAGAGGGAGGGAGCAGGAAATGAATTTTTCCAGAAAGCATCTCCTGAGCCTGGAAGAACTCCGGGCTGATGAAATACGAAATATTCTGGATAATGCAAAGGGTTTTAAAAGTATACTTACTCGTTCTGTTAAAAAAGTGCCTGCTCTGCGCGGGAAAACAGTAGTAACCCTTTTTTATGAGCCTTCTACCCGTACCCGCCTTTCTTTTGAACTGGCGGCTAAGAGATTGAGTGCTGATGTTATAAATTTTTCCGTTTCTACAAGCAGTGTCAAGAAAGGGGAGTCGCTCCTTGATACTATTCGTACTATTGAAGCGCTTTCTTCAGATATTATTGTTCTTCGTCATGGAGATGTGGGTATACCCCATTTACTCAGTTCTAATGTGCGCTCTTCCCTGGTCAATGCGGGGGATGGGGCGCATGAACATCCCACGCAGGGTCTGCTGGATATTTTTACCATATGGGAAAGAAAGGAACGTGTTGAAGGTTTGAAAGTGGTGATTGTGGGAGATATCACCCACAGCAGGGTGGCTCGTTCTAATATCTGGGGGCTTATTAAATTAGGAGCGGATGTGACGGTTTGTGGCCCGCCGACGCTTCTTTCTCCGGAATTTGCTGCTATGGGGGTGCATACTTCTCACTATCTTGATGAAGCCCTGCAGGATGCTGATGTGGTGAATGTGTTGCGGATTCAGAAAGAACGGATGGAAGATAATCTTCTACCAAGTATACGGGAATATAAACAACTATACGGAGTGACTGAAGAACGACTGCAAAAAGCCAGACCTGATGTGCTGGTGCTGCATCCTGGTCCTACCAACAGGGGTATCGAACTCTCCGCAGAGGTTCAGGATGGAAGCAAATCCGCTATTCTCTGCCAGGTAACAAACGGAGTGGCTATTCGGATGGCGGTACTCTATCTTCTGGGAACGGGGGAAAAACAATTATGAATTATCTACTGAAAAAGGCTCACATTGTTTGTCCTGCCACTAAAATGGACGGTATATATGATCTCCTGGTTCAGGAGGGAACAACCAGAGAGGTGAAAGATAATATTGAAGGAGTATCTGCTGATGTAAAAGTTATTGATGCATCTGGTCTTTATCTCTTTCCTGGATTCATAGATCTGCATACCCATATACGAGAACCGGGAAATGAGGATGTGGAAGATATTAAATCCGGAGGAAAAGCTGCCGCCGCCGGCGGATTTACCAGTGTTTGTATGATGCCTAATACCCACCCTGTTATTGATAATTCGTTTGGGGTGAATTTTATACGTTCGGTAAACAGCCGTTATTCTGGTATTGATATTTTCCCGGTAGCGGCTGTCACCTGTGGACAGCAGGGGAAAGATCTCGTTGAATTTGGTGACCTTATAAGTCATGGAGTAGTGGCTTTTTCTGATGATGGGCAGTCAGTTCAGGATACCCGCATCATGAAATTAGCAATGGAATACTGTCGAATGTTTGATATACCTATTTTTGTTCATGCCGAAGATGTGTCTCTTACCCGACATGGGGTTATTAGTGAAGGGGTTGCCTCTGCTAAATTGGGCTTGCCTGGAATGCCTGCTTTTGCAGAGGCAATACAGGTGAGCAGGGATATCTTTTTGCATCGTCATATACCCTGTCCTCTTCATTTTTGCCATCTATCATGCCGGGAAAGTGCTGGACTGGTTCGAGAGGCACGAGAATCTTCAAAGCATATTACGGCAGAAGTCACCCCTCATCATCTGTTACTTACAGAAGAAAAAGTCGATTCTTTTAATACGAATTTTAAAATAAATCCCCCTCTCCGTACAGAAGAAGATAGAAAAGCTCTGATTCAGGCGTTGAAAGACGGGACCATAAGTGCAGTGGCTACTGATCACGCTCCCCATTCGCTGGTATCTAAAGAAAAGGGATTTGTCCAGGCTCCTTTTGGGGTGATTGGCCTGGAAACAGCTTTTCCGGTATTGTATACAGGGCTGGTTTTAGAGGGAGAGCTCTCCCTGCCGGTACTGGTAGAGAGGATGACCGCGGGACCGGCAAAGATATTGAATAAGGAACTGGGAGTGATCAGATCGGGGATGCCAGCGGATTTTTCTCTCTGGAACCTGCAAGAAGAATATACAGTGTCATCGGATTTTCATTCACGGAGTAGTAATTCTCCTTTTATTGGCGAAAAGGTGAAAGGTAGATTGTACGCTACCTTTAAAAATGGTAAAGTGGTATACAGAAAGGACGATAAAGTAACCGATGCCTGAAATATATGATATATCCAGCCGGGTTGAACGTAAAGAATTAGTGAATGAGGGAATGTATCTATTGACACTGGAAGCACCAGAGATAGCTTCCTCTGTTCGACCAGGTCAGTTTGTGCAGCTGGGTTACGAGGGACAAAACACCTTGTTGCGCCGTCCCTTCAGTGTGGCCTGGGTTTGGGAGGATTTGGTTTTTTTACTGATTAAAATACGAGGCCCTTTTACCAGATACCTCTACGAAAATACACCAAAAGAGGTTAAATTGCTGGGTCCCCTGGGGAATACATTTCCGGTTCCGAAAACCGACGAACTGCATCTTATCGCCGGTGGAATGGGGGTAGCACCTCTTCTTTTTGCTGCCGGCTTTTATAAGGAAACGCATCCTGTTAAAATATGGTACGGAGTGAAATGTGATGAGGATGCGTTCGATTGTCAAAATCTTCCTGGAGAACATCCCCAATCATGGCAGATAATTAACGAAGAAAATGAAGGTATGATTACTGACTTTTTAACACCGGATAAGGTTGATGACCAAAAGACATACTTTATATGTGGCCCCCCAAAAATGATGGTAAAAATTGCTGATATTTTATATAATATACCTGAATCTTATTATTCTCTGGAAACGATGATGGGGTGTGGGTTGGGTATTTGTCTGGGATGTACGTTACCTATGAAAAAGGGGAACCGTCGGGTGTGTGTGGATGGTCCTGTTTTCAAAGGGATTGATATTTGCTGGAGCGAATATGTATGATAAACAGTGCCAGGTTTAAACTTTTTCTTGCTGATTCTTTGCGTGTTATTGGCTCTCTCTTTGCCATTTATCTTACCTATGCTCTTTTTCTTAAAACCATATGGGGTGAAAATGCGGGGAAAATAGGTGGCCTGCTGAGTGATGTGACCATAAGGATTTTTGGTCAGGGCGCCAGTTTTGTGGTGCTGGCTGCTTTTATATCATTCCTTTTTTATTTCAGTAAAAAATATCACTGGTATCAGGTGTTGAAATACTGGCTTGGGGTGCTTATTTTTGTAACCGGTATAAATATTCCTATAGCTTATATCTACGGGGCAGACCCTCAACAAGCCTTTCTTTTTGCTGGTTTAATCGGGAACTTCTTTGTGCTGGAAGAAGGTCTGGATTTGCAAACTTATCTGGGAGTAGTGGGAAGTTACCTGTTTAGCGCGGCTCTTCTTATTATTGGGGTGTTGATGATGTTTGATCTGACTACTGATGATGGTATGAAGGTTTTAAAAAAGGTATTCACCGGAATGTCAGCACCATCTCCTGAAAAAAAAGAGAAGAAAAATAAAGGAAATATCTTTTTACCAAAGAAAAAAAAGAAAAAAAATAATACTTTCTCCAGAAATGAGAGTAATGCAGAGCCGGTGGTTGCAGAGACTGTACCAGTAGCTGAGGGAGGAGTAGAAGTGACTACTTACAGGCTGGGAGAATATGAACGAAAGGGTACACTTACCAGACAAAAAAGCATGTATCCTTATCCACCTCTTCAACTCCTTTCCGATCCTCCCGAAGAAATGAAGTCTCTTACCAATGAGGATATAAAAAGAACGTCTGAGCTTATCGAGAATATTTTCAGTGACCATAAGGTTGACGTTAATGTTATACGAGTTAATCAGGGACCCGTCGTTACATGTTATGAAATAAAACCGGCCGAGGGAACAAAGATAGCTAAAATTCTGAATCTTCATCAGGAATTAGCACTTGCGCTGAAAAAAGAAAATGTACGAATTGTCGCTCCATTGGAAAATAAAGGGACCATTGGTCTTGAAATACCCAATGGTTTTCGCAATGTTGTAACCTTTAAGGAGATTCTGGGTTCTGACGAGTTTAAAAAGAAAAAGGGAAACCTGCGTATAGCGCTGGGCAAAACAATTGATGGTTCGCCCACTTCTACCGACCTGACGCAGATGCCTCATCTTCTTATAGCAGGAAGGACGGGTTCTGGTAAAAGTGTATGTGTGAATTCCATTATTTGTTCCTTGCTGTATACCTGTCCTCCAGAAGAAGTGCAGATGTTAATGATTGATCCCAAACGTGTGGAGCTGGGAGTTTATAATGATATTCCACATTTGCTGGCACCGGTAGTTTTTGAGGCCTCTAAGGCGGCAAAAGCACTGGAATGGGTTATGAATATCATGATTGAACGTAATGAGCTCTTTTCAGCTCTTAATCTGCGGAACATTGTTAAATATAATAAGGCGGTTCGCTCGGGAAGGATTAAGTATGATAAGGATAATAATCTCCTTCAGCCAATGCCTTATATTGTCGTGATCATTGATGAATTAGCTGACCTGATGATGATGGGTAAAAAAGAGGTGGAATTTTATATACAGCGTCTGTCTCAGATGGGGCGTTCTGTCGGGATTCATCTTATTGTGGCAACCCAGCGACCGTCTGTTGATGTGATCACCGGTCTCATAAAAGCAAATATCCCCAGCAGGATTGCTTTTCAGGTTTCTTCAAAGATTGATTCCCGTACCATTCTGGACCAGATGGGTGCGGAGAGTCTCATCGGGAATGGAGATATGCTTCTCTATTCTCCTGGACTTAATAAGCCCATGCGCATCCAGGGGACCTTTATTTCGGATGAAGAGGTTGAAAAAACAGTCAATCATCTCAAACCTTATACCAGTGCCATGACCCTCACCGAGGAAAGCATCGATTTTAATACGCTGGAAGATGATGATACAACAAGTGGGACTGATCAGGGCGCTATGGAAGAAGATCCTCTTTTTGAAGAGGCTGCGAAACTGGTCTTTGATCATAATGTGGCCTCTATCTCGATGTTGCAAAGATCCCTGAATATTGGTTTTAATAGGGCGGGACGCTTGATGTTGATGCTGGAAAAATATGGTGTCTGCGGGCCAAGCCAGGGCAGTAAGCCAAGGAAAATTCTTATGAGTAAAGAGGAGTTTTATGAACGTTTCTCTTCCTAATAAGATTACTGTCTTACGCTTGCTGATGATTCCCTTTATTGTTATCCTCCTTGCTCCTTACCCCCAGGAGGAATTTACCCTGCTGGCAGGGGTGGCATATATTATTTCTTTTATCTTGTTTATTATTGCTTCTGTTTCGGATATGGTCGATGGTTACATTGCCAGGAAATATAACCTGGTGAGTAACTTTGGTAAAATTTTTGACCCTCTGGCAGATAAAATCCTGACGAGTAGCGTTTTTGTACTCTTTGCGGCTGTCCAGCTTATTTCCCCATTTATTGTTATTTTGATTCTGGCGCGGGAATTTTTGATAACCGGTTTTAGATCCGTGGCAGCCATGCAAAATGTGGCTTTAAGTGCCAGTAACTGGGGTAAACATAAAACTATCTGGCAGATAATCCTTATTATAAATATTTACTGTTTGCTGATAGTGAAGGAATTTATTCGCGGGGATATATGGAGAGGAGATTTTTGGTTGCACCTGCAAACCGTTCTTAACTATATGTTTTATGTTAATTGTGCAGTGGTAATATTTCTGACTGTTTACTCCAGCTGGGAATACCTGTATTCCAATAGAAAACTTTTTTCTTCTCTGGATGATACCTGATGCGGAAGTGTCTGATACTTACCGTAGCTACTGGTGTCGGTTCGGGCTTTCTTCCTTTAGTACCAGGCACCTGGGGAACCCTTTTGGCAGCGGGCTTGTATATTATTCTCTTTATTTTCATATCCTTATCCCCGTGGCTTCTTTATGTGCTTTCTCTCCTTCTCTTTTTGGTGGGAGTGTGGTCCGCAGGGAAGGCAGAACAATATTTTGAAACCAGGGATCCATGTCAGGTGGTTATAGATGAAATTGCCGGCTATTTTGTGGCTGTTATGTTTTTTATCCCCTCCCTGCAATTAGCAGTCATAAGTTTTATTCTCTTTCGTTTGTTTGATATATTAAAACCTTTTCCTCTCAGGCGATTGGAAAAGATGCCTGAAGGCTGGGGTGTTATGCTGGATGATATTGGAGCTGGTTTATATGCTGCCCTTATACTGGCATTGTTGACTGGCACAGGCATCATGTGATAACTTTTCCTTTTGAAAAATAAGGAAATCGATACATCAAAGTTGGAGTTCAGGAAAGATACTGCCGGTATTTTGTTCCGTCGATGCCTGTAAGAACATTAATGGTCCATGGCACAGCCCTTGTGGATATTATTTGAAGAAAGAAGAAAGGGAAATTTAGATACAAAAGATAGATACAAGTAAAGAGATTGATTATTACAACCAGGTGTTTTAGAGAGAGTATGCGAAGATGTGCCCGGCTTGATAAAACAAGACTTTATTGATAAAATGAACATATTATATTTTTATGTGTGTTTGAACCACTGTTTTATATAATTCTAAAAGAGGTTCTATGGCTCGTCTTTCTGTGAAAAGTGGCAAATTTTCCGGTCTCCTGCTGGAAATTGATAAGCCTATCGTTGTGATAGGACGCGATCAAAATTGTGATTATTTCTTTGAAGACCCCAAGATGTCCCGTCAACACTGTACCATTCATAATAATGGAAACGAATATTATATTATAGATAACGGGAGTAGCAATGGAGTCTATGTGAATAATGTCAAGGTAAATGAGGCCTCTTTGCATGATGGGGATAATGTTGTGGTGGGTAATACGGAACTGGAATTTGAGTTGGAGATAAATGAAAAAAAGGATGAAAATCGGACAAAAAAATTAGTTGAAGATTCGACATGGGGTTTTAAGAAGTCCTCGATTGATGTTCAGGATGACTCTTATATTGAACTTCCTGCTGTGATAACTGTTGACCATTTAAAATCGGCTTATAAACGGATGGTCAGGCTTTCTAAGATATCTGCTCTCCTCCAGAATTGTTCTAACTGGTATGAACTCTTTTCCCGGGTGGCAAATATTCTTCTTGATGAGTTCAAACCGGATTCCGTGTCAATATTCAGAGTACTTTCTAATAAAGAGTTTATTGTTTTTATACAAAAAGACAGACAGGATATAAAAAGCTTCAGGAGAAAGGTAAGCAGAAAGATTCTTGAAGATTGTTATAAGCAAAAAATGGGTTTCGTGGTTTCAGATAACAGGAAAAACGGTGGATCA
>PWGE01000007.1 GCA_003554345.1 Candidatus Sumerlaeota bacterium
AAGAGGTAAAAGTTGAAGAACTGGAGGAAGGGGACTTGATACTTATCCGACCGGGAGCCAGTATACCTGCCGACGGAATTGTACAGAGCGGAAACAGTTCCACCAACGAAGCAATGATTACCGGCGAGTCCCGGCTGGTAGAAAAGAAAGAAAACGACCCCGTTATTGCCGGAACCGTTAACAGCAAAGGTTCTCTTCGGGTCAGGGTTACTGAAACCGGTGAAAAGACCACTTTAGCCGGTATCATGCGCCTTGTTGAACAAGCCCAGAAATCCCGTTCCCGATCGCAAGACCTGGCTGACAGGGCAGCTTATTTTCTTACCCTGATAGCCATAGGGTCGGGTCTGCTGACATTAATTGTCTGGTTAATAATAGGGGCTTCTGTGGACTTTACAATCAGCCGCGTGGTCACAGTGTTGGTAATTGCCTGCCCGCATGCGCTGGGATTGGCAATCCCGCTGGTCATTGCCATTTCAACAACCCTGGGAGCACGCAATGGACTGCTCGTGCGAGATCGAAGAGGACTGGAAAAATCAAGAAAGCTGGACGTCATTGTTTTTGATAAGACCGGCACCCTGACATTAGCCGAACACCGCGTCGTTGAAATCATCACCGGCAAAGAAACAGAAGAAAAAGAAGCTTTGCGGCTTGCTTCAGCAGTCGAGCGAGATTCGGAACATCCCACAGCCCTGGCATTCCTTGCCAGCTCAGAAGAAAAGGGAATTGAAGTTCCCTCTTCAAAGGATTTTCAAGCAATACCCGGGCAGGGAGTCAAAGCAGAAGTGATAGGACGGGAGATTCATGTCGGAGGTCCCGCTTTACTGGAGAAAAAGGATATTGAACCAGATAAAGACCTTAAAAAAGCTGCGGAAAAGTTCGGTTCTGCCGGGCAGACTGCCATTTATCTCGTTGAAAATGAACAGGTCCTGGCGGTTTTTGCCATTGCCGATGCTGTTCGTCCCGAATCAGAGGAAGCCATTCAAAAACTCCACGAAATGGGTCTTGAAGTAGCTATGTTAACCGGAGATTCAAAAGCCGTTGCTCAGGCAGTGGGAAATAAGCTTCATATAGATCACATTTTTTCCCAGGTCCTGCCTGAAAACAAGGCGGAAAAAATCAAAGAACTTCAAAGCCAGGGGAAACAGGTGGCAATGGTTGGCGATGGGGTTAACGATGCCCCGGCGCTGGTAGCCGCTGATGTGGGAATTGCCATCGGAGCAGGAACAGACGTGGCAGTAGAATCAGGAGATATCGTCCTCGTTCGCTCTGATCCCCGTGACGTCTGCAGGATTGTAAGTCTGAGCACAGCGTCCTACCGTAAGATGATTCAGAATCTCTGGTGGGCAGCAGGTTATAATATCGTGGCCATTCCCCTCGCTGCAGGAGTTCTGGTGTGGGCCGGCATCATCCTGGTACCAGCCGTGGGTGCCATTCTTATGTCCGCCAGCACCGTTATTGTAGCTATTAATGCTCAGCTGTTACGGCGAATAGCGCTTTAAATCCTTATCACAATGTTGTTTTTTTACAGTAATAACGCCCACAATATAAGAAAAGACAGGAAAAAAGGAGCAAAAATAAGTCATAAGGAAGAGATGCCACGTGAAACACACTGATAAGAAAGCCGGCATCAAGCCCTTCAATCAGCTGATTACTATCTTTATATAAGACATGGGGCCTGATGTTCTAATGTGTTTACAGAGCTTTCATGCCGGTTCTTCATTTCCTGTGCGATGATAAAGGAATATGGTAAAATATTTTCTCCATTATGAAGCCCATCAAATGTCTGGATACATATGAACCCTGTTTGCTCTGTAATAACAGAGGTCCGTTTTTCATGCAGGGTAGACATGGCCGCTATTTTTACTGTAACGATTGTCATGCAATTTTTATGAGTCCCGATTCCCATCTTTCTGATCAACAGGAAAAAGAATGCTATGGAACCCACTTCAATGATGTCAAAGATATCCGTTATCAGGAATTTGTCAGTCCCATTGTACACGCTGTTGGCAGGGATTATCAAGCTGGATTGCATCGGGGCCTGGATTTTGGCTGCGGAACCGGGCCGGTAATATCCTTTCTTCTCCAGAAAAAAGGATTTGATATTTCGTTATACGATCCTTTTTTCCACAATACTCCGCAAGCACTGGATAAAAAGTATGACTTTATTGTTTGCTGCGAAGTGATAGAGCATTTTCATCACCCTAAAGAGGAGTTTCAGCTTCTTCATTCTCTCCTTTTGCCAGGCGGAAAGCTGTATTGTATGACTGAACTGTATTCTGAGGATATTGATTTTGATCATTGGAACTACAAAAACTGTCCAACCCACGTGTTTTTTTACTCTTTACGAACGCTTAACCGCCTCAAAACAATGTTTGATTTCAAAAAGCTCACGGTAAGGGATCGTCTGATCATCTTCGAAAAAGGACACTCTTCATGCGGAACACTTTCACCATAGAAGCAGCCTGTGCTTTTGGTCTCGAAGCCGTGGTGGGGCGTGAACTCCACGATTCAGGTTTTCGTGATGTAATAAAAGATAATGGAAGTGTACGCTTCCAGGGAGACTGGAAAGAAGTGTGCCTGGCAAATCTCTGGCTGCGTTGTGCGAATAAAATACGCGTTATTCTCGCTACTTTCCAGGCTACCGATTTCGAGGATCTCTTTCAGGGGGTCAAAAGGATTGAGTGGGAAAGGTTACTGCCTGTTGACGCCCGCTTTCCTGTAAAGGCAAAATCTTTCCGATCTCAGTTACACAGTACTCCCCATATCCAGGCTGTTGTAAAAAAA
>PWGE01000273.1 GCA_003554345.1 Candidatus Sumerlaeota bacterium
CATATGCCTGCTCACTCGATTACTCAAAGCAAACTATTAAAAAGTTTGTGGGGTTTTTTGGCCCTTGGAGGCCCAAGAACTTCACTTAACACTATACCATATCTTAGTTGTTGTTTAGTCAACTGAGAAGCAGATATTTTTAATTGTTTTCCGGTTTTTTTATGTTTATTACCAGTTTTTTTCTTTCTGCCTGTTTTTGGTGTGTGGGCAGGCGTCAATATTTCTGGGAGATGTTAGCGGTATCAGGGATGAAAAAGTGCAGCTGCCAGTTATACTGTCTGTAGATACAGACTGCGTGGCTTTATTGCTACGCCTGGAATATGATCCCGCATGTCTAATATCCGGAGCTGCTCATCAGGGACCTCTTATGACTTCTGTTCATGCGATTGATACCCACTCACCCGAAGCAGGAAGGGTTAATATTGTGGTGTACTCCTATCAGCAGTTTGAACCCTTTACGGAAAAGGAAGGGACAGTTGCCTTGCTTGATTTCACTATTAAACCAGAAGCACCGCCTGGTAATACGTTTGTCTGGCTGACAGCAACCGGAGCACCTGACCTGCCGGTATCCGAACTGGTCAACAGTCAGGGTAATGTGCTGGTTCCGGAAGTCTTTTCTGGAACCATAAATGTTCAAACGGGTACCATGGCTTCGACATGGACTCTGTATTAAGAGGTATTATTATGAATAAAATAAACCATAATATGTTTTACCAGCCTGGTTATATCTTTCTGCTTGTTTTTCTATCATTGCTCTTTTCTTTGATACTCTTTGGTGAAAACCCTGGAGATATTAATGACGATGGAATGGTAGATAAACTGGATACAGAACTTCTTCGGGATTATTTTTTAGAGCGTATTGTGCTTGATGCGGAACAGCTCTTAAGAGCGGATGCTAACCTTGATGAAAAGGTTGATATGGCCGATCTGGTATATCTGCCTTCCATTTATTGGGGTGAAATTGTTCTCAACCTTCCGGATGATGTGCAGATGGAACTGATCAGGATATTTCCCGGGAATTTTATCATGGGTTCGCCAGAAGATGAACCCAATCGTTCTGATGCGGAAGGACCCCAGCGAACGGTGAATATTAATTATGACTTTTACCTGGGGAAATTTACAGTGACCAAGGCTCAGTGGGAAGCGGTTATGGATACCCGGCCATGGGAGGGAAAGAATTTTGTTTATGACCAGCCAGATACTCCTGCAACCCACGTGAGCTGGTATGATATTCGACATTTTAATGGTTTTCTGGATACACTTAATGCTCACCTTGCAAATACAGAACAACCTTATATCGTGCGTCTGCCCAGTGAGGCGGAGTGGGAATATTCTGCCCGGGCTGGAACTGATACCGCCTTTTACTGGGGTGATGATATCGGATATACCCTGATAGATGATTATGCCTGGTATATTGTTAATACCTGGCTCGTGGGGTATCAATACGCCCATATAGTAGGCCAGAAACCGCCCAATCCCAGGGGATTGTATGATATGGCAGGTAACGTGTGGGAGTGGTGCGAAGACGACTGGCATATCAATTATGAAGGTGCTCCTTCAGATGGCTCTGCCTGGGTGGATAGTCCCCGCGGTTCCTACCGTATTTTTCGCGGAGGAAGTTTCGCTTCAGGAAATGCCCAATGCCGGTCAGCGCTTCGTGGCGATACTACTCCGGGTGAAAGGGATTTCCGCAAAGGGTTCCGTCTCCTTGCCGTAAAACAGGAGTAATTTAAAGTAATCAGATTGTATTCATAAAAATGTGATCCCGGTGAAAAAGAAGGAGCATCCTGTACAGGAAAGAACATTTGAATTCAGACACAGATAAACTCCTGTAAAACATCTTTCGCGAAGTCAAAGGCGCCAGGCCAGCAAATATGCTTATGGCGGTCTTGCAAAAACACAATCTGGAACAGTTTTCAACTAATCTTCGAATTTTGTCACATCTTTGCGATATTTTTTTTCTCAAGGATTTCTGGATGGGCTTTGTATTTCTTAACCACTCCTGCTTATCATCTTCAAGGTTTCTCACGTGAATGCGCCGACCCGTAGATGAAGGGATTTTACCATTGCTTCTTTATCGAACTTTGGAGTGGGATTTCCGGCAAAAATATTCTGGCAGATAATACGCTATAGTACTATTGTCTGTTTATACTCATTTATAATCCCCATTTTTTGAAGGTTTAAAAATATCATCCGTGGGTATGTTCGTAATGGATGAATCAATAAGTGGGGAGGATATTATCCCTGAAACAAAAACAAAGGATAAGAACAATGCCTGTGAAAGAGCCTGGCAATTTATTCGTGAATGGGGTGCTACAATTCGAACATCTGAAGCTAGCCGGACTGGTAAATATCCCGGAATTTTTATCATCTCCGTGATGATGGAGAATTGGCGTAACTCTCAAGAAAAATTCCCGGACTGTTTAATTTGGACAATATATTTTTACTGTACTTCACTGTATTATTGCAGCTTGCAATAATTTCAGGATAGACAATCTTGAAATCCTCGGGAAAAAATATATATTGTTTCAAATATTTAAAAATATCCGGATAAAGGGGGCTCATTGTATGAAAAAAAAGACGAGATCTGTGATAATGCTGGTTTTGTTTGGTCTGGTAGGCGGTATGGTCTTTGGTTTTGCGGGAGGAACCGGCGAACCGCAAGATCCCTACCAGATAGAGAACTGGTTTCACCTGGATGATGTGCGCAATGACTTGCAAGCCAGTTATGTTTTAAACAATGATCTCGATCAGAATACCGATGGTTATTCGGAACTGG
>PWGE01000088.1 GCA_003554345.1 Candidatus Sumerlaeota bacterium
CTGGAAGAACAGGGAATCCGGTTCGCAAAAAGTTAAGGATGCCGATCGGTATGATGTTTTTTTCTCAATGTCTTTCTTCAGGTGTTATATCCAGTGGTTTTCCGATACCAATAAAGCCAATTAATTAACACTTATCATTTTATTTGTTATAATATTTTTCAAATTGGATACAAGCTCTATTGTAAAATCCTATAGGCATTATGGAGAAAAGCAAAAAGAAACTCTTGATTCTTTCGAACAAACTAGCCATAAGTAACTTATTATCTTGACATATCGCAAATATTAATGCTATAATGCAAAAGTAATTAATATATTAAATTGAGGAGTACCTGTATGAAAAAGAATTTATTGACAACATTTCTGGCATGTTTGTTTCTGATAGGTTTTTGTTCAGCAGGGATGAGCCAGAACTTTGCGGGAGGCAGTGGAACTGAAAATGATCCTTATGAGGTTGCTTCGGCTGAAGACCTGAACAATATCCGCGATTATCTTGATGCTTATTTTGTACAGACCTCAGATATCAGCCTCGAAGATTTCAGTGAAAATGAAGGGTGGAGTCCTATTGGAGATCATGAAGACAATCCTTTTACGGGGAATTATGATGGTAATGGCTACGAAATTACTCGGCTGGTTATTGACCGCCCTGACACCAATGTAGTAGGTCTTTTTGGTTACACCTCAGAAGATGCCGGAATAAAAAATGTCTCACTGGACGTTAATATGACCGGTAACGTTTTTGTAGGAGGATTAGTCGGTTTTAACAGGGCTACCATAACAGATTGTTATGTTGAAGGAACTGTAGAAGGATTTCGTCATACAGGAGGAATGGTTGGCAGGTTCGAAACGGTAGAGAAAAACAACGAAGAAAATAATAACAACCATACACCTGCTGAAATCGTTAATTGTGAAACAACCACCACAGTGTCTGGTTCTTATGTAACAGGTGGTATGATAGGAAGTAACAGAAATGGACTTGTCACAACCTGTTACAGCTCAGGAAACATAAGCGGTGAAGGCACTCATGTAGGTGGACTTGTCGGCTATAATTGGGGCGGATATCTTACAGATTGCCATGCTTCCGGCAAGGTAACCGGCGAGGAAAGCCTTGTAGGAGGCTTAGTCGGTCACAGTAGAATAGGAACCATATCAAATAGCTTTGCAGAAGGTGAAGTTTCTGGTGTTGATATTGTAGGTGGTTTGGTCGGTCAAAATATTACCGACGGAACTATTGAAGACAGTTATGCTACTGGAAATGTTTCAGGAGAAGAAGAAATTGGCGGCCTGGTTGGCCTTAATAGAGTGGGCCTCATTAACCGCTGCTTTGCACGTGGAGAGGTTAATGCTACCGATTCCTACGGCGGAGGTCTGACCGGTACTAACTGGGATGGGACCGTGAAAAAGAGTTTTGCCAGTGGTAATGTAACAGTAGAAGGTACCAGCGCAGGTGGCTTATCAGGATTGAACCGCCTCAGTGTCATTGAAAATTGCTATGCAACAGGTCAGGTGCGTGGGGAAGAAGAAGTGGGAGGTCTGCTGGGCTCTAATACCATGGAAGGAGTCGTTAAAACCAGTTTTGCTATTGGTATAGTAAGTGGTGAAGATGATACCGGAGGACTGGTCGGTAAGAACGACGAACATTCAGAAGTTGAGCATTCCTATTATGATAGTGAAACCACCCTTCAAACAGACGAAGATAAAGGTATGCCCACTTCAACCGAGGACATGATGCTGGCAGCGACTTTCCAGGATTGGAATTTCGAAGAAGTATGGGCAATTGAAGAGGGTGAATCTTATCCTTTTCTTCAGTGGGAAGAGTAAACCTGAACAGAAAATAATCAGGTAAAAAAATAAATATATCAAAGGCGGTCGTGATGACCGCCTTTTTTGTTGCTAAAAGTATACATAAAAGGTGGAATTTTAGCAATAAAAAAATCAATGGTCTGAAGGCTTCAAGCAGAAATACCGGTAATTCGTCTTATTTAGCTGGTAGTTCCGTGGATTTTTTTCACCCTTGTTTCATGAATGAGGTTGTTATAATATAAATGATGAGCAATGCTGTCATCATGCTTGCTTTTTTAGAAAGAAGCTCTATAGTTTTTTAAACCATATAATTATTGTTTTAGAAAAAGAGTTTTTGACCCGTGAAAATCATTTGAGGAGAGTTCTGCACGCCAGCGCAAGGGGGCTGGCACCACCAATCATGAAAAAAAATCCAGAAAAAGAAAGTATCACGCAAAGAGCCCGCAAAGTCGCAAATCCTCCAGGGTGAACTTTCAGGAAGTCAAGAAATACACAGAATCCGGACAAGCATGCAAAGTCAAAAAAGCTCGCAATAAAGACCATTACAAACATTTTGAAAGAAACGTAAACTTATCTCAGGGTAGCCACGCAATATTTTGCGTCTCAAAAAAAGTTTTATTTTCAGAGGAGTTATTCACGCTGATGCAGACATTAGCGCCACCAATCATGAAAATAGAGCATTATTTCCATTTTAACAGTGGGTTTCTGAATTATACTTTCTCAAGGTATTTTTTCAGGGCAACCAGAGCCGATACCGCCAGAGGCGGACTGTAAGTCGGGGATCGGCGCTCCCAGGGAAGCGGCAATACAGTACTAAAGTATAAGTTTTTTACCAATGTGCATTATACTTTGAAGAGTTTATTGTCAGTGGTAGGGGCAAACCTATGTGTTTGCCCTGTATTAATCTCCCCGATCATTTCAGCCGTAGGGGCAGACCTGCGTGTCTGCCCTGCTAAATTGTAACCCGGGAGTA
>PWGE01000010.1 GCA_003554345.1 Candidatus Sumerlaeota bacterium
CGAAGTAAACGGAACGAATTGTATTTATCCTCCTTGTTATTTCCTGTTTTTATTTGTTAAAAAAATCAAAGGGGAAAATTGTCCATGGTAGAAAGCACAAAGAACCTCCTTATTTCCAAAGAGGAGCTTATTAAAGAGGACAAGCAGGTTGATGATCCTATCAGAGTTTATCTTCAAAAAGCCTGTGAAACACCTTTATTAACGCGCTCTGAGGAAATAAAACTGGCCCGTGAGCTTGATAAAGGACGCAAGGAAATCTTTATTGCTATTTGTGAGACCAGGGTTTTTCTTGAACGACTGGAATTGGTGTTTGAAAATCTTGCCAGGGGAAAAACGAACCTGCAACAGATTACTGCAGAAGGGGAAGATTCTGGAAAGGGAAAAGGCAATAAAGTTAATAATTACCTCAAGGAAGCCCGGAAACATTTAAAACAACTCAAACAGTTGAGCAGGAAAATACGGGCTACTTTTGACGAAGCAGGAAGTTTGCGTAAGCTTTATCAATCTAAGAAAAAGCGCCAGGAAGTGAAAGATATTCGCAAGAAAATGCTTCATCATATTGAAGCTCTTAAGTTGAGGTACAGTGCTTTTAGCAAAGAAGTGAAAAAGATTATTTTGAAATCTGAAGAAATGATTTCCCTGGAACGTCGTATCCGCTCCCTGGAAAAGATGCTGGCACATTTCATGAAAAACAATAAAAACGTTCATAATAGTGTGGATTATCTTATTTCCTCCAGGGAATATCAAAAGGCATTGCGTTACTTAAAGCTTTCTGAAAAAAGGTATGGTAACAGAGTCTATCACTTTGAAGACATTGTGAAACGGATCCAGGAGGAAGAAAAACGAATTAAAGCGGCGAAAGATAAGATGGTAAATGCTAATTTACGATTAGTTGTCAGTATTGCAAAGAAGTACAGCAACAGAGGTTTACCGCTTCTTGATCTTATTCAGGAAGGGAATATCGGCCTCATGCGGGCTGTTGACAAGTTTGAATGTGCCAGAGGATATAAGTTTTCGACCTATGCTACCTGGTGGATTCGTCAGGGTATTACACGGGCAATAGCCGATCAGAGTCGCACGATTCGTATACCTGTCCATATGGTGGAGGCTATCAACAAGATTAAAAAAACCGCCCGGGTCCTCTCTCAGGAACTGGGTCGTGATCCTAAACTTGAAGAAATTGCGAAAGAGCTAAACATGGACCCGGATAAGGTTAAAAAAGTGCTGAAGGCTTCTAAATATCCTATTTCCCTTCAGACACCTATTGGGGATGATGGGACGACATCACTGGAAAATTTTGTGGAAGACTCTACTACTGACTCTCCGGTAGAAATAGCACATAACGATGATTTGTTGCAGGCTTTGAAAGGTATTTTACAGACACTGCAACCCCGGGAACGGGAAATTCTTATGTTGAGGTTCGGTATAGATAATAAGCATACTCTTACCCTTGAGGAAATAGGAAAGCAAATGGGGGTAACCAGAGAACGTGTGCGACAGATAGAGGAAAAGGCGCTGGAACGATTAAATCATCCTTCTAAAAGCAAACAATTAAAAATATTCATGTATTCAAAATAACAAAGAAGTGAGGTGAGTTTTTGTGGTTTATGTCGAAGTACGCTCCAATGAAGACATTGATTTTGCTCTGAAGCGCTTTAAGAACAAGTGCATCAAGGAGAAAATCTTTGTGGACTTGCGGAAGAAGCGTTTTTATGAAAAACCCAGCGAGGTAAAACGGAAAGAACGTATGAAATCTGCCCGCAAGTTGGCTCGTAAAATGAGAAAACGTAGAAGAAGATAGGCGTAACATCCTCCGTTCCAGTCCGCTTGTTCGGTTGGAACGGAGGAGTTTTTTTTGATGATCAATCATTCTTTCGATCTTATTGTTGTTGGTGCCGGACATGCCGGAATAGAAGCTGCTTGTGCAGCAGCCCGTGCAGGTTTGCAGACACTCTTAATGACCATTAACCTGGATACCATCGCCAAACTTTCCTGCAATCCGGCGATGGGTGGTCTGGGCAAATCCCATTTAGCGGCTGAAGTTGATGCACTGGGAGGCATCATCGCGTATTATTCTGACTTAGCCGGGATTCAATTCAGAACATTGAACAGAAAAAAGGGTGCTGCCGTGCAGGCCACCCGAATTCAGATCGACAGGGCTCGTTACCATCAGCTGGTTAAAAATCATCTTGAAGAACTTCCCAATCTTTCTCTTTGTCAGGATCTGGCTGAAGAAATTGTCGTTGATAATGGTGCTGTGACAGGAGTAAAAACCCAGCAAAAAGCAATATATACATCAAAAGCAGTAATCTTGACTACCGGCACTTTTATGCAGGGGAAAATATTTGTTGGTGATACTGCTTTTAGTGCAGGAAGAGCAGGAGAAATAGCTTCCCTGAATCTTTCCCGTTCTCTCGCCAGCAATGGATTGCAACTGGGACGATTTAAAACCGGTACCCCTGCCCGGGTGGATGGAAAAACCATTGATTTCAGTCGTTGTAAGATTCAGAAGGGAGAAATGGATGTTTCCCCGCTTTCCTTTTGGTCAGGCAGTCTTCCCTGTGATCAGGTGCCTTGCTGGTTAACGGCTACGAATGAAAAGACTCATAAGATTATCAGAGATAATCTGGATAAGGCCCCCCTGTATTCCGGGTTGATAAAAGGCGTGGGGCCGCGTTATTGTCCCAGTATTGAGGCTAAATTGATTCGATTTCCGGATAAAATGGAACACCATGTGTTTTTGGAACCGGAAGGGCTTTCTACTACCG
>PWGE01000128.1 GCA_003554345.1 Candidatus Sumerlaeota bacterium
GACCTGGGATAAATTATGGAAAGAATACCTTGGTCTGGAATCAAACATTCAAATACAACTGAGAGGAATAAAATGTCAATGGGTATAGGTCACATCCATAACTTTTGGGACGGCCTCAAATTTTTAGAATGGAAGAAGCTGTAAATTTTGATCCAGATTTAGCAATAGGAACAGCCAAGGAACTAATTGAAGCTTGTTGTAAAACAATATTGGCTGAGCTGCAGGTCGAATATTCTGATAGTTGGAAAATAACAAAACTTGTCAAAGAAACAAGTAAAAAATTGAAAATTACACCTGACGATATCAAAGACCAGGCAAAAGCAGCCGAAACGATAAAGTGCCTTTTAAGCAATCTAGCTACAATTACCCAAGGAATAACTGCATTAAGAAACAAATATGGAACAGGTCATGGACATTCTGCAAGAACAAAAGGATTGAAACCACGCCATGCGAAACTAGCAGTTGGAGCAGCCTCAACGCTTGCTGTATTTCTTGTGGAAACATATCATGCCCGGCAAAATGAGAACTAATATGGATTTTTTGTTTTTTAACTGCACCGTATTTTAATGAATATAATTATTAGTTAATATAATTAAGAGAAAAGCTGTGCAGTTGGAATTCCTGGAGTTATTGTAAAAAAATATTTCGGGTGTATTATATTAACTAGCGTAAGTTTACTAAGCATAATAAATAAACGGGGGTTTTATACTGTAGTAATGGGAGTTTTAAAAAATACACCCTGTATAAACTAAAGCGCTCTGAAAAGATGTAAACGGACATTAAAAATGCAGCGCCTTTTCTGCCGTTTTTTTAAGAAAGAAATAGGAATTATTATTGCTTTCTGAGGGCACGAATACTCCCTCATCATCGATACCGGTTATCCTTCTGCCGATTCTGTGAGCGCCGATTATAAAGGCGCTCGGTAAAGCCGCCTTCTTTTTCAAAAGCTTTCGCCTGGACATCGAGCTGGCATTTGAGCAAATAACACGTCAGATTCAAAAGTGATAAGGCGCCATTAGCCACCAGGCAGGAAGAATTCAAGGACTGGCACGGACTCTCACCGACTTTCACGGACTGAAAATATTTTTTGTCAGTGTTTGTCTGTGGATGTCCGTGATTGTCTACGATCATTGCTCTTTCTTCTGCAACCCAGACCTGTACATCTTTCAGTGTTTGGCATTTGCGCTTCTTAAAGCGCATCAGTGCTGGATGTCCGGGCTCCAGCTGAGGCAGTTTCCTCTGCCTCAAAAAGTCCTCGTAATCCAGGCGCAGTTCTTCCAGGCTGGCACGGGCTACGTTGGTCAGCTTCAGTTCGGTCTTTCTGGAAGTCCCCGAAGCCATACTGCCTTCTGCAATGTTCTGGACTCCTGACCGTGCCGCCTGCACCATTTGGTCCTTTGTCCGGCTGAACTTATCAATGTAGAAGTCACAGAATCTTACGGTAACATCATAGATCAGTTGAGCTAACTGAAAGCTTTTCAGGTTCCGATAGCCTCCATGCCTGGGAATCAAGTCTTCAGATTGACTGTTCATATCCCCACCCCTGATTAGTTTTGGCATTATTATACACCAGAAAATAACATGAGCCAAATCATATGGGTAAATAAGTAATAGTTAGAGATTGCCAAAAAGTCTGAATCAACGATAAATGATAATATCTCCTCCTCAATACATTGACTATATTTCGCACTTTCAGCGCTTTTAAACCCAGAACCTTCAGGTATACCGGATTCTTTGCAATATTTACGAAAAACCCGAATATAATAAGGCAGATTATTCACCTCCCTGAATTCTGGTGTATAATATCGCTATTATTGATTGATGGTTTGCTTTACGTTAGCATTTAAGAGTCTTATTTTGACGGTTGATGCAGAGGAGAGTAAATTCATTCTCGTACAAAGCAATGTTTATTGCCACCAGAAATGAAAACATGCAAGTACTGTTTCGGTATCTGGAGATTTTCTTATATGAGTAATAATCTTATAAGTTTTAATTTCCGTTCCCTTGTAGATGCGATTTGTCATGTGAACGAGAATATGACTTCGCAAGCCAGTCGCGCAGTCAATGCAAGTCTGACACTTCGCAACTGGTTGATCTGCGCATATATTTCTGAGTATGAACTGCGGGGCGCTGATCGTGCTTCCTATGGAGAAAACCTACTTTCTGAACTTTCCAGAGAGCTCAACAAGCACCGGATAAGTAGTACGGGACGCAGACAGTTGTATAACTATCTCGCTTTTTACCGTATTTATCCCCAGATTGTGCGGACGCTGTCCGCACAAATCAGTCACATACTTCCCAAAACTCTGGACAACAAAAAAGTGCGGACAGCGTCCGCACAATTAGCCATTGCACCAGAAAAGCTGGTGTATAGTCTATCCTACAGCCATTTAGAACAGCTTGTCGCTCTTAATGATGAGCTCCAGCGAGCATTTTACGAGATCGAATGTATCCAGGGCAATTGGTCGGTGCGAGAGCTCAGGAGACAGATCAGCAGTCTATACTATGAACGTTCCGGTTTATCAGAAAACAAGGAAAGACTGGCTGAATTGGCTCAAACCGGAACGGACAAAAGCGAACCGAAGTTAACCATTCGTGATCCCTATGTATTTGAATTTCTCGGAATAAAGTCCCGTGAGGTCATGGGAGAATCCGATCTGGAGGACCTACTTCTGGATAAACTCAAGGATTTTCTTTTGGAACTGGGGCACGGATTCTGTTTTGAGGCACGTCAGAAGAGGATTCTGATCGGAAATAC
>PWGE01000074.1 GCA_003554345.1 Candidatus Sumerlaeota bacterium
CCCCGGCTTTTTTCAGAGCAGAAGCTGTATTAACAAGTGTTCCACCGGTACTCAGCAAATCATCAACAATAACAGCCACTTTATCTTTCACATCTCCCACCACGTACATCACTTCGGTATGGTCATCAGTATAACGTTTTTTATCACATATAGCAATCGTCGTATTCAGACGTTCTGCCATATTTCGCGCCCGCTTCGCACTGCCCGTATCAGGTGCCACTACAATAATATTTTCATCATTAAGCACATTTTCGCGTATATGCTGAACAAAGAGCGGAGCAGTAAGAAGATGGTCAAGTGGAACATCAAAAAAACCCTGAATCTGGTCGGCATGAAGATCAATGGTCAACACTCTATCTGCACCGGCAGTTACCAGAAGATTAGCTACCAGTTTAGAAGAAATAGGCACATGCGGTTGATCCTTTCTATCCTGCCGGGAATAGCAATAATAAGGCAGGACAACTGTAATCTGCTTGGCAGAAGACCGCTTCAGGGCATCAAGCATGATAAATATTTCCATGAGGTTTTCATTGACCGGTGAGCAGGTGGATTGCACAATAAAACATTCGGCATTACGGACTGTTTCCTCTACCCGAACCCATATTTCACCGTCAGAAAAATTGCGAACGGTAATCTTCCCCTTTTCAAGATTGAGGTAACTGCAGATTTTCTCTGTTAGTTCAGCACCGGATCTTCCCGGAAATATTTTGAGTTCAGGTTCCATTTACTTAATCACCTTAATCTTCACAGGGAGCTTCCCGGATATTTTTCATCTGGTCCCCGTTATAATTTTTGCCGTTGAGATAATAATTAAAAGGAAGTATGGTAGTAGAATCCTCAAGAGTGGTATTTTCAACTGTAGAACGGTTTACGCTGATATTATCACCCAGGTTAGAATCAATAATATGAGCAGAGGGTCCTATTCGGCATTTTTCTCCAACAACTGTATCCCCCTCAATTATGGAAAAAGGATATAATATAGAATCACGACCAATGGTAGCGGTCCTATCCACGAACGTGGTATCAGGACTCAAAACAGTAACGCCCTGTTGCATAATTTCATCAAGGATTCTCATTCGCATGCATTTTTCGGCCCGGGCCAGTTCAGACCGGGAATTAATACCAATAGCTTCATGCTGGTCCCCGGTAACGACTGCTTCAACTTCCTGCTCTTCCCGAAATAAGAGCTCAATCACATCTGTAAGGTAATATTCATTCTGAGCATTATTGTTATTTACCCCGGGAAGGGTCTCCAGAAGCGAAGGAATGGAAAAACAGTATGTTCCCGTATTAATTTCCCTGATATCTGCCTCATAGATATTGGTGTCTCTTTCCTCCACAATTTTACGTACTGTCAAATCACGATTGCGGACCACCCTTCCATAGCCTGTCGGATCCTGCATCTTTGTTGTCAGAACAGTGGCTGCAAGGTGATGGGCTCGTCTTTTTTTAACCACTTTTTCAATAGTAGAGGGCTTGACAAGCGGCGTATCTCCGCACATTACAAGAACATCCCCCTGGTGCTTTTTAAGATAGGGAAGTGTCTGCATCACGGCATGGGCAGTACCCAATCGCTCTTTCTGAGTAATACATTGACCGTAATCTTTAACTGACTCTCTGATGGACGGTTCCTTATAACCGGTCACAAAAATCAGCTCGTCTACTCCAACCTCCTGAATACAATCCAGGACATGAAGAATCATTGGTTTTCCGCACAGATGATGCAACACTTTGGGAACAGAAGAAACCATGCGGGTACCCTCACCCGCAGCAAGCACTACTGCCACCAGATTTTCCATTGATTAAACTCCAGGTAGAATAAAAAATACTGGGGCGGTAGGATTCGAACCTACGAATGCGGGGACCAAAACCCCGTGCCTTGCCACTTGGCTACGCCCCATCGATTTAGGGATAATAAATATACATCATTATTCCACGAAGTCAAGAGTTGTTCTCCTTAAATCTGCCCGTATTACCGCTATTTGATACCTTACAGATTCATTTCAGGCAAGGGGTTTGGAATATGACCCCTGTCACTTTAAAGCATTATTTATCATGAGTAACATTTATTTCAGAGTTGTTCTTCACGCCAGAGCGAGTGCTGATGCCACCATGGAAGAAAATAAGTGGACTTACATGGACTGACATGGACAATATGGACAGAACTACAATAAGACCAGACGGACAACTCAGTCATTTCTTTTTTCTCAGGAAAATGCAATTTTTCAGCTGACTACTGACTGCTAGAAGTTATTTTCAGAGGAGTTATTCACGCCAGCGCGAAGGCTGCCGCCACCAATGATGAATCCGCCAAAGGCGGACTTTCAGAATAAGAATAAGATGCCGATTCCGCCAGAGTGAACTGTAAGTCGGAGATCGGCGCTCCCAGGAAAGCAGAAATACAATCATGAAGTGCAAGCTTTTTTAGCAACGTGTACTATATTTTGAGGAGTCTATTTTCAGATAAGAATAAACCACGAAAAGCACGAAAAAAACACGAAATAAAGATACTATTATGTTTTCCGATGCTGATTTTCTGTCTTTCTGAAAGTTCACTCTGTAGGATTTGCGGCCTTTGTTTTTACTCCAAATATTCTTTCTGTGGTATTACTTTGCGGGCTTTGCGAGCTTTGCGTGATGCACTCTTATTCTTTGTTCTTCCCCATTCTGACTGCTGTCTCCTGAATTCTGACTCCTGCGGGTAGTTTTTATTTTCAGAGGAGTTATTCACGCCAGCGCGAAGGCTGCCGCCAC
>PWGE01000184.1 GCA_003554345.1 Candidatus Sumerlaeota bacterium
GGCGGTCATTGATTATTCCTCACCCAATGTCGCAAAGTCCTTTGGTGTCGGGCATTTGCGTTCCACCATTATCGGACAGGCGCTTTATAACATTTATCGTTTTCGCGGCTGGAAGGTTGTTGGTATAAATCACCTTGGTGACTGGGGAACGCAGTACGGAAAACTCATCTATCAGATCCAAAAGGAAGGAGCGGACCCGAGAAAGCTAAGTGTTCGGGAGTTGGAGGAACTTTATGTGCGTTTCCATGAAGAAGCGGAGAATGACCCTTCCTTGGAGGAAGAGGGAAGAAAGTGGTTCGCCAAATTGGAAAAAGGGGATGAGGAAGCAAGAAGCATATGGAAAGCCTGCAAGGAGAAGAGTCTGGAGGAGTTTGAAAGCATCTATGAGGAGTTGGGAGTGAGTATCGATCATGAAATAGGAGAGAGTTTTTATGAGGATCGGCTTTCCGCGGTGATCGAGGAAGTAAAGAGAGCGGGTATTGTCAAGGAGAGTGAGGGAGCGCTTATCGTGGAGTTCGAGGATATGCCTCCGGCGATGCTCTTGAAGTCCGACGGAAGCACTACTTATTTGACTCGTGATCTTGCCGCGGTCCGCTATCGTTTGTTCGAGTTCTCTCCCGACCTGATGATCTACGAAGTGGGCGCCGATCAAACCTTGCACTTGAGGCAATTGTTCTCCATTGCAAGGAGAATGAATTGGAAAGAGGATGTGGAGTTCTTTCATGTGGCGCACGGCATGTTCCGTCTTCCTGCGGGAAAATTCTCCACACGAAAGGGAAGAACGATCCACCTGAGAGAAGTGCTCGAAGAGGCGGAGGCGAGAGCGATGAGGATCATGGAGGATGTTCAAGAACTTTCTCCGGAAGAGAAGAGGGAGTCCGCCAGGATCATAGGTATTGGAGCGGTGAAGTACAACGACCTCAAACGACACTACAAGCGGGACGTGGTGTTCGATTGGGATCAAATGGTCAACCTGAAAGGAGATTCCGGGCCTTATTTACAATATACCTGCGTAAGATGCAGGAGCATCTTGGAGAAGGGAAAGGATCATTCTGCAGAACTTGAAGGAGGACTCAATGAGGAAGAAAGGGCGGTGGCAAGGGAGCTTGTGCGATTCAAGGAGACAGTGGAAGCGGCGGAGAGGAGTTTTTCTCCGAATATCATTGCCGAGTATGCTTATCGTCTCGCGCGGGAATATAATTTGCTTTATGAAAAACATCCCATATTGGGAGACAACAAGAGAATGGCGATCACGGAGAGCGTTCTTGTCATTCTCTCCGGTTGTCTTTCTCTTTTGGGTATTTCCTTGCCTCGAAAAATGTAACAAAATATAGATATGAATTTATCCAAGATAGAAGAAGAAGTACTTCGTTTCTGGGAAGAGGAGAAGGTTTTCAAGAGATCCATCGAGAATCGTAAGGAATCCCCTTTCTTTACCTTCTATGACGGACCTCCTTTTGCCAGCGGACCTCCTCATTACGGACATATTCTCACTTCCACCATCAAGGATACCGTGCTTCGTTATAAGACGATGCGTGGTTATCAGGTTCCCCGGAGGCTGGGATGGGATTGTCACGGACTGCCCGTAGAGAATCTTATAGAAAAGGAGCTGGGAATAAGAACGAAGAGGGAAATAGAAGAGATGGGCATCGAGAAGTTCAATGAAGCTTGTCGCGGCTCGGTGTTCCGTTGCGTGGATGAGTGGAAGAGCACGCTGAAGCGCGTGGGAAGATGGGCGGATTACGAGAATGATTATGCCACCATGGAGAATGATTATATCGAATCGGTATGGTGGGTATTGAAGAAATTATGGGACCGCGGGCTGGTATATCGCGAGTACCGGGTAACCCCCTATTGCTCTCGGTGCGGTACGCCGGTTTCCAATTTCGAAGTTAATCAAGGATATGAAGAGACAGAGGATCCTTCCGTTTATGTGAAGTTCAGAATAAATTCCGGAAATCTTGAGGGAACGTTCCTTTTGGCATGGACGACCACCCCCTGGACGTTACCGGGAAATGTGGCACTTGTCGTGCATCCCGAGGTGGATTATGTTCTCTTGGAAGAGGGTGGAGAGAGGTATATTCTGGCAAAAGAGAAAGCCTCTCTTTTTGAGAACGGAGAGATCGTGAAAGAAATGAAGGGAAAGCAACTAGAAGGTATCTCCTACGATGCTTTATTCAGTGAACTGAAAGAGGCGTCTCCCGAGGGCGTCGAGAATGCTTTTCGAGTTTATACGGGAGATTTTGTGAGCACGGAAGAAGGAACGGGAGTGGTGCATACCGCGGTAATGTACGGAGTTGATGATTTCGAAGTGGGAAAGAGACATGATCTTCCTTTCTTCCATACGGTGGATGAAGAAGGCAAGTTCTCTGTAGGGGAATGGAAGGGAGTGTTCGTCAAGGATGCAGAAGAGGGTATCATGGATAAACTGGAGGAGATGGGAGCGCTCCAGAGAAGAGAGACGGTAAAGCACAGCTATCCCTTTTGCTGGCGTTGCGATACCCCTCTTCTTTATTATGCTCTCCTTACTTGGTATGTGAAGGTTACCGAGATAAAGGACAAACTCTTGGAGAACAATGAGAAGATCTATTGGAGACCTCACCACGTCAAGCACGGACGGTTCGGTAATTGGCTGGAGGGAGCACGTGATTGGGCCTTCTCGCGTAATCGTTTCTGGGGTGCGCCCATTCCTATTTGGGAGTGTTCTTCTTGCGGAGAGATGAGATGTATCGGAGGGAAGGATGAACTGAA
>PWGE01000151.1 GCA_003554345.1 Candidatus Sumerlaeota bacterium
TTTCACCACCGCTCAGTTCTGTAGGGTACCGGTTTTTCTTGTTTTCGATTCCCAGGAACTGAAGAAGTTCCTCTGCCTTCTCGTCAATTTGCTGGGTCTCTCCCTGGTGGCGGATTAAGGCTGGAATTCGAATGTTATCCCAGGCAGTATATTCCATGAGCAAATAATGAAATTGAAAAACAAAACCAATGGCATTTTTTCTGTATTCAGCCAGCTTTAAATTACTGAACATCTGAATATCTTCCCCTCGATAGGAGATTTTACCGTCCTGGAAAGAGTCCAGACCCCCGATAAGATGGAGAAGGGTGCTTTTACCGGAACCAGAATGTCCTATGATGGCCAGTAAATCGCCCTCTTCCACGCTCAGGTTAAGACCCCGCAGAACATTGACTGTTTCTACTGGAGTATAATAGGTTTTATGCAGGTTCTGTATGTTAAGTAATGATTTATTCATATTTTAAACATTCCACCGGATGAAGTTTACTTGCCCGGTACGCTGGATATAAAGTGGCAAGAATACTCAGGGAAAATGCCAGGACATTGATAACTATGACTGTGGTTAAAGAAACAGCGACAGGCAAAGAGCTGAGGTCGTAGACATACCCCGGTAAAGGAATGAGCTCATAACGGTCAACAATGAGACAGGCAGCGATACCCAGTGTGGTTCCTACCAGACTTCCCAGTAAACCGATAATTATTCCCTGGTAGATAAAGATGCGTGAAATTTCCCTTGATGTCATACCCATGGCATTGAGAATGCCAATTTCTTTCGTTTTTTGCTTAACCAGCATATACTGGGAACTTATTATATTAAAGGCTCCTACCAGAATGATTAAAGAAAGGATAAGAAACATGACTCGTTTTTCCAGTTGAATAGCAGCAAACAGTTCTTGGTTTACCTCATGCCAGGATTGTATAAAGTAGGCTCCCTGAAGATCATCAGAAAGCTGTTCGGCGTAGCGGGGTGCATGATAAGGGTCAGGAATATGAACATTTAAGCTTTTAATCCCATCTTCTGGAAGAAGGAAAAGGTCCCGGGCAAAATCCAGAGATATAAAAGCATATTGACTGTCATAAGAGTACATGCCGGTACGAAAAAGACCCACCACGTTTGCCCTGCCGAATTTGGGTCGATACCCACTGGGGGTTTGAATAACCTGGGTCACTATGATGGTTTCCTGGCCGGGAAATAATCCCAGTTCCCGGGCCATCATTTCTCCCACCATTATTTCATTTGGCTGTTCGGGAGCTCTTCCCTGTACTATATTATCAAGCACGTCTGTTACTTCCGGTTCTTTCTCCGGATCTATTCCTTTGATAAGAATGCCGGTATTCTGCTGGTAAGGAGTTTGTATAAGTCCGAATCCTTCAATGGAGGGTGCCCAGCCGGTAACATATTCCAGCCTGTCCAGCTTTTCCTGTAAACCTTCGTAATCAGTGAGATGATCTTCAAAATGATCATGTATCATGAGAGGAGAGTGTGCTCCCAGCATCTTGGATTTAAGCTCTCTCTCGAAACCGCCCATTACAGAGGTGACGATAATAAGAACCATGACGCCAATAATTACCCCCAGTATGGAAAGAACAGACATAAAGGAAAGGAAGGCTTCTCCTTTATGATGTTTGAGGTAACCTTTACTGAGAAAAAAGATTAAAGATTTGGACATGAAATTAACTAGTCACGAGGTTTCATCTGGGGAAAAAGAATGACATCACGAATAGAAGCTACGTCTGTCAGGAGCATAATGAGGCGGTCAACGCCGATTCCCAGTCCGCCGGTAGGCGGCATACCATACTCAAGGCATTGAATATAATCTTCATCAAAAGCGTGAGCTTCGTCATCGCCTTTTTGTTTATCTTCCAACTGTGATTCGAAACGCTTAGCCTGTTCCCGTGGATCATTGAGTTCAGAAAAAGCATTGCCAATTTCCAGTCCACCCATAAAGACCTGGAATCTCTCTACCAATCGAGGGTTCTCCTGCTTTTGTTTTGCCAGCGGGGAAAGCTCAATGGGGTAATCATAAAGAAATGTGGGGTTTGTCAGATGGGGGATGACCTTTTCTTTTAGTATCTGGTCGATAATTTTTCCTCTTCCCATGTATTCTTCTGTTTTGCAACCCAGGCTATCAGCTATTTTTACCAGTTCTTCCCTGTCAGTTATTCCCTCGAGTTGATATCCTGTGGCTTCTTCGAGGACGCTGAATAAAGGCATTCTTTTCCAGGGCCGTTGCAGGTTGATATGTTTTTCCCGGTATTTTAATTCCGTATTTTCTTTGACTTTAGTAATGAGTGAGGTAAGGAGCTCTTCCACCAGCTCCATTATACCGAAATAATCGTTATATGCCCAGTACAGTTCCAGCATTGTGAACTCAGGGTTGTGTTTAATATCTATGCCTTCATTACGGAAGTTTTTATTTATTTCGTAAATCTTTTCGAAGCCCCCCACGACCAGACGTTTGAGATAAAGCTCCGGAGCTATACGTAAATAAAAGTCACGATCCAGTGTGTTGTGATGGGTTATAAAAGGACGGGCAGCTGCACCACCGTACAGGGGTTGCAGAATAGGCGTTTCCACCTCCAGGAAACCCCTGGAATCCAGTTCGGAACGCATGAGGCTGATCACTCTGCTTCGCAGACGAAAACGCTTGAAGGCTTCGCGATCCATGATCAGGTCAAGGTACCGCTGACGGTATTTGATTTCTACGTCCTGTATGCCATGATACTTTTCCGGTAAACCTCTCAAA
>PWGE01000230.1 GCA_003554345.1 Candidatus Sumerlaeota bacterium
AGATACCCTTTAAGGTCACGGGTGGTTTTTTCTTCAAAGGCTGATGAGTTAAACCTGACTTTGGCCAGGTTCCCTATCAGGAGCACCTGAAGTGCGTCAATGAAGGTAGATTTACCCGCGCCGTTATCGCCGGTAATCAACACACTGTCATCCATTTCTATCGTTTCATCTGAAAAAAAGTGCCAGTTCACAAGCTTTACTTTGGAAACTGCTCTCATTGATGATCATTCCCCTCTTTCTCTACCCTGTTCTTCTCCAGGGCTTTCACTTTCCATGTCTTCAAACGCCTCAGTTTCTTCATCATCAAAGGCTTCTAGGTCTTCGAGTGTCTCTGTCCCCAGCAAATCCCCCATGGTTTCAAGTTTCGAATCGTCCACAACCATTTGAAGGGATGGGTAGAGGACGTATTTGGCTTCTGGGTCCCTGTAGTCCCCTTTCTTTAGTTCCAATAAAGAGTAACCCGCTAACAGTCTGAGTATCCTGGTCATATCTTCTTTGGAGGGTAGCCTGTCTTTAATCTGCAGGGCCATGTATTTTTCTTGGATTTCAAACCCTGCCACCACCACATCCTTGGTGAGCTGAAGGTCCCTTTGTTTCTCATCATAGAGGAGTCGCAGAATGAGTAAAAATATGGTCTCCTGTAAGTTGAAACGCCGTCGGTTCTTTTCTTCAATGTTATAAAGTTGGTAGACGGATAACCGCTTGTTGTGTAATAAGTCCCATTTCGCTAAAAAGAAATAACCACGAAATACTTCTTCATGCTTTTCTACAAAACGGTAATAGGGCCGATCCTGCTCCCTTCCGTAGACCAGGAAAGTTTTATTCAGCAAGATATTAGCGGTTTTACTGAAGGTTTCTTTATCTTTATCGGACAGTTGTAGGTACGTTTCCATCCATTTCATCATGTGGCTTTATTCTCTCCTTTGCCTTTCTTCTTTAACTGCACGACCTGGTGTGGAATCTCGACCTTCCCGTCATCAAGGGTGACCATGTCTCCCCTGCTGCCAGTTATTTTATACCCGGCATGGCGTGATTGCTGGAATAAGAGGATATAGATCAGTTTGACCCAATCGGTTTTGGTTTTTCTAGGAAACTCGTGCAAATATAGAGACTCCTTGTTGCCTAGATACTCATATACGTAGTTGTTGATATCTTTTACCGTGATCTCTTCCTCAACTCGTTTCTTAAATCGGGCAAGGTTTTTGTCCCGGGAACGTTGATCGACTTTCTTCACTTGAACCGGGGTCGGGTGATGTTCTCTCTTTCCCTTAGCGGGTTTTTTAAGGCTCGCATCATCTACGGCTCTCTGGGGATAGAGGGGCACGATTTGTTCAAAGTCCTCTGGTGTTTGAGCCTTTTCACCATAGTCCTTAGCGTAAGCAGCCAGGTGCTTCAGGGCTCGTTTGATCTGTTCTTCGGCGCCTAGACCGCCCGCCATCTGGAACTGTAATCGCTCCATGGCAGAGGCAACATAACGCCTGTTTCGATTGTCAATTTCATTTAAAATCTCGTCCGTGCCCTGAAAGCTTTCTTCAATAAATTCCAGCCAATCATAAAGTTTGTTTTCAGCTTCCATTCGGCTGTCGGCCTGCTTTTCGCGGACCATGACTTCGGCCTGGCTGATAATTTCATTCCGGTTGTACCGTAAATCCTTGACCTGCTTTAAGATCCCTGCTCGGTATTTTGAGATGTGATCAGAGGTTTTCAGTCGATAGTATTGCTCACCCAGAATATCTTCGTAGTAATCTACGAGAATCTGCTCAATAATGTCCTTCGGTTGTTCTGTTTTTAGAAGGCGCTCGGTATACAGCTTAATACTATGATTTAAGCTCCTCAAGCCATTGATCAATTCCTTTGTGGTTTCCTGAGCCTGGAACACGGCCACGTAGCTGTTCCCATCATCGCCCGTCAGGTTTTGGTAAACCGTTAGAACTTTCCCCTGAAACTCCATTTTGTAACCGCTTTTGATTTTATCTAAACTATCCAAGATTAAGGAGGCATAATCCGGCAGTGATATCCGGTAGGTATAATCATAATTTTGTTCTTGGATGATCCAGCCACATTCCAGAAGCCGTCTCAAAAAATAATGGGCCCGCTCCCGGGCATCTTTTGACAACTGCTCGATTTCATCACTATCCTGGACAAGGGCTTCTATTTTAAAGTTCTTGTCTTCGACGTACTCCACAAATACGTTAATGATGGCTTCTCGATCTAATGTATAAATTGTCTTTTTATGCTTTTCATAAATCAGAAACAGCAAGTCTGTGTAGACTTCTTTAAAGCGACCCGATAAAGGCGAAAACAGTTTATCCGGTACGTGTTGAAATAAAGACATGTACGAAACACCAGCTTTCTGATATACAAGAATTTTGAGCTTTCCATCCTCCAATGTGATATGCGGTCTGTTTAACCCTAACAGCGCCATGTACAAAAGGCATCACATTATGTCAATTGTAGCATTTTCAGAGGATAACATCGATTCCTGGTTCATCAGAACAACGATTACGGCTGTAATTACTAATAGAATCGTGATCCAGGGCCAGGCTTCAGGCCATATAGGATTATTTATTTGGAAGTGGAATAATGCCACCGTTAGAATACTGCCTTTTGATGCGTTGAACACTGCCGTCATAATAACAGAAATGGCCATCACGCCAAAAAAGAAATCAACAAAAACCCACTGTGAGTGTGGGGTTCCTCCAATAAAAAAGGACGGTAAATGCCAAACACCCCAA
>PWGE01000325.1 GCA_003554345.1 Candidatus Sumerlaeota bacterium
CTTACCGCGTGGATCATAATGCCTATCCTTCGTATCATTATGCCTATCAGCCGGGTGTAGATCATGAACTGCCGGGAATGTTTATGGGTGGTTATGTAGAAAATGTCAATCAGCCCGAAGAGTTTGATGGTCGTAACCCTCTTACTACCCCTACCAGCTATGTTACCTCTTTTCCTGAAGATCCGTTCTATAACGCTACGGGAGATGAAGAGCCCTATCTCCGTCAATACCAGTATGTAAATTGGTCTTATGCCATGCGACAGGTGCCGGATCGTGAAGGCTTTTATATTGCTCATCAGGTCTTCGGTCCATATCGGGTTCACAGCGTTGGTCCTGATGGCACCAGTCCTACGGCAGGGGTGCCCTATGATCCGACAAATGGCACAATCAGCGGCGGAGATATTTATTATTCTCCTCGTACTGAATTTGATGAAGATGTTTCTGAGTATTTTCCTGATTAACTGTTATCGAAGACCGGATACTGAAACTTTTTTCCGAGGAGTGAAGCGCAATAGGGTGTGTTTATTCTGCTGTTGATTGTTAAAATAGTTAATTAAGAGAGCCTCACAGGAAAAGTAGAGTGTCTATTCGTAAAATGGGAGAAAAATTCCGGACAATACCCCTTCATAAAGATATGCTGGTAAGTCTGTGGTTAATCGGAATAAATTTAATCCTTACCGGCATATATTTTCTCTTTGTATACAGGGGTTTGTATGAAAAAGGCTTTATTTTCGAAATTCTGCAGGGTTTGCTTATCGGAGTACGTCTGGTGCTTTTTGTTTATATCACTCTTTTTCTGATGCGTTTCCTGAACCGATTATATGCCTATCAAAGATCAAACCACATATTATTTTACCTTATTGTACTTAATATATTGATCTCCTATTTTTCCGTCCGGTTTATCTTTTCAACAGAAAATCTCTGGAACTTATATCCTGTGATGATCCTTTTGAATGTAATGTGGGGATTGGGGATCTTTGTGCTGGGAATAAGTTTCCTGGGAATTCCCGAACCCCTGAAAATCTGGCGCAATATACTGGCAATAAATCTTATGCTGGCAGGAGTGCTCTATGCTTCTTATTATCTGGTGATGTTTTCTTTTATACCCGCTACCATTGCTGCAATTGCTTTATTCAGACTTCTCTGGCTGGTTCGAAAAAGAGTGCTTAATTCATCTGACCGAGATTTGTCCGGACAAGCTCTCCAGGACTGATGGTTCCATTGGTGGGATCATACAGCATAATTTCTGCATCATCAATACTTCCGGAACCAAAAGTAACAGGTTGACCGTCAGGCCCCACACTCCGTAAATACCAGAAAAGTTGATGGTGCTGATCTTTATCAAGACCTACCTGGATGGCGACAATCTGAAACTGTTCAAAATCATCAGGGAGATGTTTACCAGCATATACGTAAGTGTTGGGTTCCTCTCTTCTTTCGCCATCTCTTTCTTCTGGTCCGGAGAAAGGGTCGGGTGGAAGCGTAGATGTATAAGCTATCGGCGTGGTAATGGGATGAAGTCTCTGGTAATGACGCCATACACCGGTCCCCACCTGATGGGTATAGTCCGGTGGATAGTCATTCCAGTCCACGTAATATGATTCTAAGCCGGTTCCCAGACTGCGCATATCCGACTGAGCGCGGGAGACTTTAGCCCGGGTCTGTGCCTGTAGAAAATTGGGAATGGCAATAGCTGCCAGAATGGCAATAATGGCAACAACAATCAGCAATTCTATGAGAGTAAATCCCCTGTGTTTCATTGGATCCTCCTGTTTGAAATACTTAAAACGGGAACTTACTCATTCTACTACTTTTCTGCTTCCTGTCAATAGAAAGAGTGTATGTAAAAGGGAAAAATCTTTCTCTCAAATAAATGCCGGTAAGTAAATGCTAGTTCTCTTTAATTTTTCGAATAAGGACGTTATGGGGCTTTGTTTCCTTCAGCTTTTTCCAGTTCTCTTCTTCTATCTGGCCAAAATGTTCCACGGGCCATGCTGGTTTTTGACCAAAAAACAAACAGAATAAACTGCCCGTAGGAGAATATGCCAATCCACCCGGTGGGATTTCTTCTACAAGGTTTTCTTCTGAGATCTTCCAGGGCAGAGAACCGTACAACTCATCACCCCATTCCTGGAGAGGAATCTGGAGTGGCAAGTATTCCAGAAACTTCTTGCCTACCGCTGTGTCGAAAATATCTGCCGTAAGAGTGAATTCATCGAAAACCAGCTCTACTTTTTTACCCATTTTTTCCTCCCTTATTAGAGTATTGCCTATCGAAACAGGTTTATTTTCTGACTGAAAACCATGGAAATAAATAATAGTTTCCTTTAAATATTATAATGCAAAATGTTCAAAAAAGCTTTTTTGAACTGACTTTTTCTGATACATCTGGATGAGCTTACATTGACTTTAAGGCATAGCTTTTTTTAAAAGCACTCTGGACTCCTGTTTTGTTATTTCCAATGATAAAAAAGACTTTTTCTTGTTATGCATGGTTGTGCAGGGATTTGCAGGACCAGGAGTATTTCTTGTTTATTATTTTTGAAATTACAACTATTAAGCTTAAAATGGTTGTTAGGGAAAATGTAAAAAGGAGGGATTTCTATGGGATTTCGTTTATGGGAAAGAAAATCTCTTGGTAAATTCGCTTCTGTAAATATAAGTAAATCCGGTCCGTCCATTTCAGTTGGTCCCCGCGGCGGGCGTGTGCGGCGGCGCTATGTTCCTCC
>PWGE01000259.1 GCA_003554345.1 Candidatus Sumerlaeota bacterium
CAAACCGATATTTTTAAAAGTGCCATACAATTTGCCCGGGCAGAAGGCATCCTACCGGCTCCGGAATCTGCGCATGCTATAAAAACAACGATTGATGAAGCATTGAAATGCAAGAAGAGTGGTGAGCAAAAGACGCTCCTTCTGTGTCTGAGCGGGCATGGACATTTTGACCTTTCAGCATATGAAGCTTACCTGGATAATAAGCTTAACGACTTTGAGTATCCGGATGATGTTCTGGAGAAGGGATTGGAATGCTTGCCTGATGTGGAGAAGGATGAATAGTCCTTTTTTATCAAAAGTGGCATTCTGTTTTACCTGTTTATTTATCTGAAAATATGCTTTTTCTGTAGTTACTTTGAAATGGCACATTTGCAGGGTGTGTCGTTGGGTTTTAAGAGGTTTTCTCTTTTCTTAATAGCTGGCTTATCATGAAGCATGTGATCTCATAAACAAATGGAATGGTCGGCATATTAAAAAGATAAAAAAAGGGATACGGTGTATTTTTATTATTATTTGCTAAAATGAAGCAAAACTGTAAATGAGAGGTGAAGTATGGATTTCATTAAGAAGAGTCTTTTAACGGGTATAGGACTGGCCTGTTTGACAACGGAAAAGATAGATGATCTTGGCAAGAGAATTGTAAAAGAAGCGGAAGTTTCAAGGGAAGAAGGAGAAAAGTTTATCAAGGATTTGCACAAACAGTCAGATGAAGCTCGTTCCAGGTTAAAAAAACAGATCCAGGAAACGGTAAAGAAAACATTGACTGAACTAAATCTGCCTACTCGAGATGAATATGATATGCTGAAAGACGAAGTGGTGAGCCTGAAAGAGCAAGTCAGTCGCCTGCAGGACGAAAAAGAAAAAGATACCAAAAAATAACCAGGAAGGATCTGTCTTATTTCACCGCGACTATTCGGACGTACTTACAGAAATCTTAATCGATACCGGGAAATATTTGTTATCCTGGTAAAATATGGTTTTGATGACTTAGTTTCTCAGTTTCACCTGGAAAAATATCTGGGGCTGGGAAAAAAGATTTTCTCCGGTACTCGTGAGGAAGAAATCGAAACTTACAGTCGCGGACAGCGCATACGTCTGGCTCTGGAAGAACTGGGTCCTACTTTCATTAAATTCGGGCAGATAATGAGTAATCGCCCGGACCTTATTCCTGCCCACTTTCTGGAAGAATTGGAGAAACTGCAGGATGAAGTACCCCCTTTTCCTTCGGAAGAAGCCATTGCCATGGTTGAAAAAGAGCTGGGCAAATCTCTTCCCCATCTATTCAGGTCCTTTGACGAAAAACCTCTTGCTTCGGGCTCAATAGCCCAGGTACATAAAGCTGTACTTCTTTCAGGAAAAGAGGTGGGAGTAAAGATACAGCGCCCTCGTATTCAGGAGAAGATTGAGACCGACCTGGAAGTCATGCACCAGATAGCGACCCTTATTGAACGCTATAATGAAGAGGCGGCTCTCTTTCAACCTGTCAAAATGGTGAAAGAATTTGAACGCAGTATTAAAAGAGAAATAAATTTTCGACTGGAAGCCTCTCATATGGAACGCTTTGCCGCGAATTTCAAGGATGATAGCCGTATTCATGTGCCTAAAGTGTATCGGGAATACAGCACAACTTGTATTCTTACCATGGAATTTATTGACGGTATCAGGGTGTCGAACCTGAAAAAAATAAAGGAAAAAGGAATAAATACCGAAGAAATCGCCAATAAAGGGGCAGACCTTATTCTTCGCCAGATATTTGACCATGGCTTTTTCCATGCCGACCCGCATCCCGGCAACCTGGTGGTTCTGCCGGACAAGCGTTTGTGCCTTTTGGACTTTGGAATGATGGGAATGGTGCTTCCCCGGCATCAGGATTACCTGGGATCTATTATTCTTGGTATAGTCCAGAATGATGCCCGGAAGATTACCCGGGCGGTGCTGGCTTTGACCAGCCAGGATGCTTACCTGGATACCGAACGCCTGGAATATGAAACCTACAATCTCATCAAAGAATATGCTTACCTGCCATTGCAGGATTTGAATGTGGGCGAGGTATTTCATTCCCTTATGGATTTGATTTTTACATTTCGGTTGCAGCTTCCCCCTGATATGTATTTATTGTTCAAAGCCCTGGTAACAGCTGATGGAGTGGGAAGAAAGCTCTATCCTGATTTTGATATGATCGGACACATAGAACCTTTTGCGAAGAATCTTATAAAAAGACGCTTCAGTGCCTGGAGGCTCCTGAAAGAACTGGGAGACACCTCCGTTGATTTTACCCATCTGGTTCGTGATATGCCCGGGGAAGCCCGTGAAATACTTCAGCTTATAAAAAGGGGAAGGGTGAGGTTTGAATTCATTCATAAGAATCTCGAACCCCTGATGCATAAAAATGATCAGATTTCCAATCGTATTGCTTATTCCATTGTATTAGCAGCTCTTATCATTGGTTCTTCACTTATCGTTCTTTCAGAGGTCCCTCCTAGCTGGCGGGGAATTCCCGTTATAGGACTGGGAGGTTATATTGTAGCTGCAGTGATGGGGTTCGGATTATTGTGGTCAATAATACGTCACGGCAAGATGTGACCTTTTGTCCACAAAGAAGCTCTTTTCCCGGTCAGTTACTTTAAACCTTCTTCTGACGGCTTTATTATCTACTGGTATGAAACATTACTTCCCATCGGTGAATACTCTGACAGTCAATATGAAAGCGTGGCAAGTTTTTTTCTGTTATGTCATTCAGCCGGCGGGGTTTTGAAGGCTAAGTAAAAAAAAGACTGTTTTCCAGCGCTTGTTGCCTCTTTCTTTCAAACCAGTCATCAGGTGTTTGCTTTTATTTCTGTGTTCGAAAAAGAAGAATCTTATTTCCCATTCCGGCGCTAAATCAAGCGTCCTTTAAGGCGGAGCTTTTCTTTATAAAATGAAGTATTTCTTCAGAAGTAGATGCTATATAATCAGATTTTGCCAGGCATGAATCATCCTGGTGAGAATGAAAACCATAATTGACAAGAATTGTTGTGGCAGAGGCGTTATTTCCCGCTTCAATATCCAGCAGGGTATCGCCTACCATGAAAGTCTCAGAAAGAATATATCCCCTGTCTTGAAAGTATTTTTGAATGGTAAAAATAATATGTGGATCAGGCTTATAGGGAAACCCATCTGTTCCCTGCACGTGGTCAAAAGAATTTATAAGGTGAAGAGCTTCAAGGATTTCCCTGGCTTTGTCAGTAGGTTTGGTAGTACCAATAGCGGTCAGAATCTTCATCTTGCCGAGCATATGCAGTAATTGAGGAATTCCCTCATAAATAGCAGTATCCTCAATAAGATTCTGGTCTGAATAATACTTGAAATTTTTTCCTAACTGCTCTAACTTTTTGTCGGTAGGAGTGTATCCCCTTTCCTCAAGCAGCAGTCGGAAAACATAATCCAGGGGATATCCAATAAGGGGTTTGAGTCGTTGCCTGGTGATAGAAGGGAACCCCTCTTTGTTCAAAGCGTAATTGATACATGCCAGGAGATTCCCATCAGATTCGATCACAGTTCCATCCAGGTCGAATATCACCAGGGGATACAGGTAAGTCTGTTTTTCCAACGTTTTACACCGTAGATAAATTATTGATGCATACGAATGAAATTTTCTACGGAACGATCGTAGGTTTTTTCCTGTTCTTCATTAAAGAAACAGGCAGGCAGTTGATTCATTGCCCGATGATAGTGAATGCACTCACAACAATAGCCTTTTCGAGGACAACCGGTGTAAGTGCAATTACATTTTTCCAGGTTTTCTTCATAATTTTTACAATTCTGACTCATTCTTTATTCACCTCCATATATTTTTTTTTCACCCAGGGCATGAGACCGTCACTTTGAATAATTTCCTGAATAAAGGGAGGTAGGGGTTTGATGGTGTATTTTTTATCCCGGGTGATATTGATAATCCACCCCTCATTGGGATCCACTTCAATTTCGTCTCCATCATTTATTTCTTGAGCCGCCTGCGGGCTCTCAAAAATAGGTAGACCTATATTGATGGAATTCCGGTAAAAAATGCGGGCAAAACTTTCCGCAATGACACAGGAGACACCGGCTGCTTTAATAGCAATAGGGGCATGTTCTCTGCTGGAACCACAACCAAAATTTTTTCCGGCTACGATAATGTCGCCCTTCTTCATTTTTTTAATAAACTCTTTATCAATATCTTCCATGCAGTGTAATGCTAATTCATCGGGATCAGAGGTGTTCAGATAACGAGCTGGAATAATCTCGTCAGTATTCACATCGTTCCCATATTTAAAAACTTTTGCGTGGACTTTCATTATCTTACCACCTCCTCCGGATGAGATATTTTACCTGTAATAGCTGAAGCTGCTGCCACTGCCGGGCTGGCAAGATACACCTCACTTTTTGGATGTCCCATTCGTCCTACAAAGTTACGGTTTGTAGTGGCTACAGCCCGCTCTCCTTCAGCAAGGATACCCATATGTCCACCTAAACAGGGGCCACAGGTGGGAGTGCTGAATACTGCACCGGCATTGATGAAAATATCCACCAGTCCTTCCTGTATGGCTTGCAGATATATCTGCTGCGTGGCCGGGAAGACGATGCAGCGCACATAATCGGCAACGGCATTTCCTTTCATTACTTCTGCTGCCAGTCGCAAATCTTCAATTCGACCATTGGTACAGGAACCAATGACCACCTGGTCGATAGTTACATCGCTGGCCTCCTGGACATTTCGCGTGTTTTCAGGTAAATGTGGATATGCTACCTGCGGCTCTATGTCATCAAGCTGGATTTCCAGTTCTTGTTCATAAGCAGCGTCCTGATCAGCCTTAAATACAGTATAGTTTCTCTGCTTTCGCTGTTCAACATATTTGATGGTTTTTTCATCAGGTTCAATTATCCCGGCTTTACCTCCTGCTTCTATTGCCATGTTACAGATAGTCAACCGCCCTTCCACTGAAATATCATGAACAGCAGGTCCACCAAACTGCATTGCTTTGTAAAGAGCGCCGTCGACACCAATTTTTCCAATGAGGTAAAGGATAAGGTCTTTAGCAGTGACCCATTTTTTAAACCTCCCCTTTAAGTTAAAAAGAAGGGTGGGCGGGATCTTAAACCAGGCTTTTCCTGTAATCATGGCGGCAGCAAGGTCGGTGCTGCCTACTCCTGTTGAAAATGCTCCCAGTGCCCCATATGTGCAGGTATGAGAATCTGCGCCTATAATAGCATCACCCGGCAAGACCAGTCCTTTTTCAGGTAAAAGGGCATGTTCAATGCCCATTTCTCCAACTTCAAAATAGTTGTCCAGCTTAAAACGCCGGGCAAAATCCCGGACTATCTTACATTGTTCAGCAGATTTTATATCCTTGTTGGGGGTGAAATGGTCGGGGATAAATGCTATCCGGCTTGCATCAAACACCTTTTCAGCGCCGGCCTTTTCAAATTCTTTAATAGCGAGTGGCGCCGTCACATCATTGGCTAATATCAGGTCAAGATCTGCAATCACGAGATCTCCCGGCTCTACTTTCTCCCTCTGGCAGTGAGCCGCCAGTATCTTTTCAACAATTGTCATTCCCATTATTATACTTCTCCCGTTGCTGATTTGCTGTTTTTTCTATAAGTCGTATTCAAATATTTGTTGATGGCATTTAGATATGCTTTCGCACTTGCTTCGACGATGTCTGTACTTGTTCCTCTGCCGTGGACAACCTTTTCTTCGATTTTCACCATAATACTTGCTTCTCCAAGGGCATCTTTTCCCCTCGAAACAGAGCTTATTTTATAATCCTTCAATTCACCGCTGATACCAACAATTTTTTCAATGGCTTTATAGATAGCATCGACAGGTCCATCTCCTGAAGAAGCCTCCTCAATAGTCTCGTCTTTTTTGCGCAGTTTGATAGTAGCTGTGGGAATCAAATTGGTGCCGCTGCCACTGATGGTATGCAAATATTCCAGCGCATATATCGGTTCAGGGGTAAGTACTTCATCTTCAATAACAACCATGATATCATCATCGAAGACCTCTTTCTTTTTATCAGCCAATACCTTAAAACGCCTAAAGGCATCTTCTACTTCTTTCTCATTCAGATGGGTATACCCCAGTGCTTTCAGTCGGTTTTTAAAGGCATGACGCCCACTGTGTTTTCCCAGCACCATATCAGTTCCGATCCAGCCCACATCACCAGGAGACATGATTTCATAAGTGGTACGTTCCTTTAACATACCATCCTGATGAATACCTGATTCATGTGCAAAAGAGTTGTCCCCGACAATGGCCTTGTTTCGTGGAACGTCGAAACCTGTCAGTCTGGCCAGCAAACGACTGCTCTTGAAGAGTTCGGTTGTCTCAATATCAGTATAGACATTATTATACACATCGGGTCGTACGAACAAGTTCATGACGATTTCTTCCAGAGCAGCATTTCCTGAACGTTCGCCGAGACCATTAATAGTACATTCCACCTGTCTGGCACCGGCGCGAATTGCAGCCAGAGAGTTGGCAACTGCCAGTCCGAGGTCATTGTGACAATGAACACTGAGAAGAATGGACTCAATATTGCTGACATTTTTGCGAATATATGCTATCAGATTTCCAAATTCCCAGGGATTGGAGTAGCCCACGGTATCTGGTATGTTTATAGAGGTGGCTCCGGCGTCAATGACCGCTTCGATAACATCACACAGGTAATCTTTACCGGTACGTGATGCATCTTCAGGTGAAAATTCCACGTCATCTGTATACTTACGTGCAGTACGAACAGCATTGACTGCGATGTCTATCACTTCTTCTTTTGATTTCCGCAATTTTTTCTCTACATGAATATCACTGGTAGCTACGAAGGTATGAATCCTTTTTTTAGCGGCTGGTTTAAGTGCTTCAGCACATCGTACAATGTCTGCTTCACGCGCCCGGGCCAGTCCTGCTATTATGGGTCCTTTTACCTTCTCAGCAACCTCTCTGACAGAATCGAAATCACCCTGAGAAGAAATGGGGAATCCGGCTTCAATAACATCTACTTTCAATTTTTCCAGCTGTAGTGCAAATTCGACCTTTTCAGCAATCGTCATACTTGCACCCGGCGATTGCTCTCCATCACGCAGAGTGGTGTCGAAAATATATACCTTGTCTGCCATCTTACACCTCCGGTGTGTATCAGAGTCGTTGTACCAGGGTATCAAAAAAAAACCCTGGCTTTTCTCAAGCCAGGGACGATATGTTATACCGTGGTACCACCCTGTTTTAGCCTTTCGGCCCTTCATTCAGGTTCAATTACGGTTACCAACCGACCGGAACTACTTTTCTTCACTCCGGCAGCTCCAAGGCGAGTTCGGAAGTTCTTTTCACCGGTTTGCAACAGCCACCGGCTCTCTTAAAGAAAAGAGGACTTCCTACTACTCCTCTTCATCGCTTTTATTAAAATATATTATAACATAATTTAATGGCTTCGTCAAAGGAGAAAAACCATGGGCCTCTAAGCAAGCGTGTTTATGAATAGCGATATGTACTTTGAAGATGACTTTTGTTATTAAAAAAGCGAAGCTAAAATGGCGGGAGCGACGAGACTCGAACTCGCGACCTCCGGCGTGACAGGCCGGCGTTCTAACCAACTGAACTACGCCCCCGAATGACTGGTGTATATTATGATATATATTCGCTGTTTGTCAAGTTTTCCTCAGAGATAATCGGGGCTTATAATGAAAAAAATGTATGCGGTAAGGAATCATCAATTCTCCGTATTCTTGCAAATATATTTGCTCCAATTTCTGAAGCTTTTGCCTGGTCAGATGCAGATGAGGCGAAGAAGTGGGACTGACACCGGTCCTTTTAATGCTTTTCAGCAATTCCCGCATGTTTTTATAACGGACAGAATAAGACCATTCTTCCTGCTTTATCAGGATAAAATACCTGCGAAGTCTTCTGGTCAGCAGCTCTACAGGCAGGAAGGTGTCTGATACAAAAGGGATTTTTTCGTTTTCCATAAGATGCAAAGCGTTCTTTAAGCGCTGGTAAGATGAAGGAGGAAAATAGGTGAAAATAAAATCCCCCTGACAGGAAAGGATTCGTCTTACATTTTGCAGGAAATCAGGAGTTATGGGAAGCCACTGCATTGTAGCGTTGGAAACTATCAGGTCAAAAGGAGGAAGATTGAACTGTACAAAGCGGGTAATATCATGGCATAAGTAATGAAAATGAGGAGTTCCCTCAGTTTTTTTACTGGCCAGAAGAAGCATTTTCTCCGAAAGGTCCAGTCCCAGGTAAAAAGAAGGCTGCATCACTTTGAGATAGGGTATAAGACTTCCCGTTCCGCAACCCAGGTCCAGGATTCTGCCTTCCTGAAGAGAAGGGAGTTCCTGTGCTGTTTTACGGGCGCTCCAATTTTGTACTCCGGCCGTTTTGTCGTATGTAGAAGCGGCCTGATTAAAAGAATGACGTATTAATGACGTAGATATTTCCATAATTCCTGACTGTGAAAGGGAAAATGCCCCATACTCTTTTTTAATACATGATAGCGAAGTTGTTTTTGTTGACAATAATGATGGAGAGGGGAAAGAGGTGCAACGGCGTCATACCTGGTATGAATAAAAGTTATTTTTTCTTCAAAAGGCAGGTATTTGTCGAGCTGGTAATCGAGCAGTGTATCAAGTTGTTCCAGCAGAAGGGAGCGATTGAGCTGACGGCGATGATGAAAAAACTCCTTTTTCATAAAGACTTCCCGGGCTTCAGGAGATCCTTGAAAGCAGCGATTATAATAGGCGGAAAGATAGCGGCTGAGAGAGTGCCGTTGCAAATACTTTTTTTCCTGTAAAATAGCTTTTGGTTGCCATCGTGGTGATTGGTTGAGAAGATAAAGATGTTTGAATTTTGAAGGATATTTTCGAAAGAGATGTAATGATTTTTTGCCCCCTAAGGACCAGCCTAAACAGATGATATTCCCTGGTGACCGGCGAATATATTTTTCCGATACGAATAAAGGGGTATGATAGGGTACAACCTCGTATGTTGCCCCTTCCGGTAGATAGTAATAAACAGCTTCGGGTAAAAATCCCAGACCAAGAATAATCAAAAAAGAAGTATTATTTAAATTATTCCTTAACATTCAGGCTTAGGGGTATCTTTATAATGTAAGGGTTCAACCTGCAGGGTACAATGTTGAATGCCGTACCTCTTCTCCACCAGCTCTTCAGCTTCACAAAGACATTGTTCCCAGTGGTCGATGGTTTGATATTCCTGGTTTAAACAGAGATGACAGGATAGAAGATACTGGTTATGGTTGAGTACCCAGACGTGAAGGTCATGAATATCTGCCACATAAGGTAATGCCAATAAGTCATTTTCTATGTTCTGGATATCAATATCTCCCGGTGTGGCTTCCAGTAGAATTTGCAGGCTTTCTTTGATAAGGGGGATGGTATTACGCAGAATAAGTGCCGCAATGAAAAGGCTGATCAGAGTATCGGCAGGATACCATTCCGTATAGTAAATGATGATACCACCAACTAAGGCACCTGCTGACCCGAGTACATCAGAAAGGAGATGTAAAAAAGCCCCACGTACATTAAGATTTCGGCGAGAAGAGGGATAGAGGATCAGGGCACTGCTCCCGTTAACAATAATCCCTGCAAATCCGAGTATAATGATACCCGTGGGATTTACAGCCTGGACTGTTGTCAGACGGTGGAATGATTCAAAAATGAGATAGCCGCAAAGAATCAATAATAATATGCCGTTAAGAAATGCGCCAATAACTTCGCTACGTAAAAATCCATAAGTGTGACGTGTGGTTTTAGGTCGACGGGAAAAATGGGCGGCTACCAGAACGATGGAGAGTGCGAAAATATCGGTGACCATGTGTCCCACATCTGCTAAAAGTGCCAGACTGTTTGTCCAGATAGCGCCGATAAGCTCGATAATAAGAAAAGCGGTATTCAAACCCAGAGCCCACAGGATAGGTTTTAGTGGAAGGTGTTGGGTATGGGAATGGCGGTGATTTGTATGATGTGACATGGTACACAGTTTTTTTTATTCCGTGAAGTAGTCAATAACTTCCTGGATGATAGCACGGCAGTCTTTGGTGATTGTATAATCAATAGTTTGTTTGATTTTGGTGAGATCAGGGACTCTTCGCTTCATATCTTCGAAACCTTTCTCATAGGCTTTCTCGTATGGAATATACACAATATCCGAAGCACTGCCGGTGATTTCTTTGACAAGGCGGGCCAGTTCTTCAATGGTGATTTCCTCGTTATTACCTATATTAAAAACGTTTCCTCTTGCCTGTGGGACTTCAACCAGCCGGTATATTGCGGAAACAATATCTCCCACATAAGAAAAGCAGCGGGTTTGTTTGCCATCACCAAAAATTGTTATGGATTGCCCGAGTAAAGCTTGCTTTACAAAACGAGGCAATACCATACCATATGCTCCGCTCTGTCTTTTTCCGCAGGTGTTAAAAAAGCGGCCAATGACTACCGGTAGTTTTTTTTCCCGGTAATAAGCCAGTGAAAACAATTCATCCACACCCTTGGAAGAAGAATATCCCCACCGGGCCAGGGTCGAACTTCCCAGAATACGAGGGGCTTCTTCGGAGAGTGGAACGGTATCATTTTTCCCATACACTTCTGAAGAGGAAGCTATAAAGACTGTAGGTTTATGTAGTTTATTGGCCAGCTGCAGGATATTGTGAGTCCCAAGAATATTGGTTTCCAGGGATTTCAGAGGATTTTGAATGACATACTTGACCCCTACAGCTGCTGCCAGATGATACACCAGTTCGATCTGGGGCATTATTTTTCCGAGCATACCCTGATCGAGTATAGAACCCACATAAAAATGAAGACGACTGTCAGAGAGAAGGTGCCGTATATTATCGACTGAACCGGTAGAGAGGTCATCGATAATATAGACTTCATGTTGTCTTTCAAGTAAATATTCGACGAGGTGAGAACCTATGAAGCCCGCTCCGCCTGTAACCAGTATTCTGGAGGGGCTACTCACGGCTCAAACTTTCCCTTTTATCCCTTTGTGTCGAGGTTTCGTCCTGCTCTTCAATTTCTGTTTCTTCCCCGTCGGAAATCGAATCATCTTGTCGGGCGGGAATATATGTACCATGAGCTCTCTTCTCGGGACCACTATGGACATTCATGATACGATTGCCTTCTTCATCTTCCAGGAAAGTAATTTTTTCGCCTTCTATGGTATTTTCACCCATCATAATAATGGGATTATATTCCAGTACCAGGCGATTTTCCCTTATAAAAAATGTAGCCTTTTCAGATTCGGAGTGCAACACTGTTCTATCCGGTTCTTCGGTATCCTTCTGAATAATTGAGACCTCGTCGCTGGCGATAATTGATTCCTCTTCCCTGCTATAGACAATGCTCTGGGCATAAATGGTGACATTATCATTTTCCAGATGGATCCATGCATTTCCCTGGAGTGTAAGATGAGCTATTGCACCGGCAAACTCATCATCTTCCGGGGTCCTTTCTTCGGCAGGGAGTGATCTGACTGAGATTTCATCTGCATAATAAGAATAGGGTTGTCCCCCTTCTCCTCCGAAAAGGTTCATGTTAAATCCCTGAGAAAACAGGAAAATGGGCGATAAAAGGATTGCCAGCAAATATAGTTTAATGTACATTGTTGTTCCCCTCGTGTCCATAGGCGGATTTGATATTTATATCTGTCAAACGACGGGTGGCCTCAAAGCCTTTGCCTGAGATTCTTCCTGTACCGGTGTGTAGTTCAAACTCCTGATGGGTGGAAATGATATTATTCAGGTTATCCATAGCAAGTTGATCTGTAAAGAGTGTGCTTCCCTGTTCACCATGATAAATGACATCGTTATAAAACTCAAACTGCTGGGTTTTCAGGTCAAAGATGCCCTGTCCCGCCTGGAGTTGTATAGACTCCTCTTCCCAGTGTTCAAAAAACACCTCTTCACTCTGAATCTTCTGTGACTCGAGGTCGAACAGAGCAGTGCCGCTATTAATATACATTTCCTTTCCGTGAGGCAGATAAGAGTAAAATTCCACCGTTTCTCCTTTTGCAAGGGTGCTTTCCGGCGGAGGGGTTTTTTCTTCAAATAAGAAAGAAGGATCAACCTCTCCTGAACAGGAACAGAACAAAAACACTAAGAGAGGAGAAATACAAAGAATTATTTTTTTTCGAACCATCTTTTATGAAACCACACCCATTGTTCAGGAAATTGTCGCACAATTTTTTCAATTATAAAGGTATAATGTTTGGTCAGGTCGATGGGACTGGCAAAAGAGGATGCTTTAAAAGGTTGGTCGAGGAGAACCTCATAAGTGCCCACACCACGACGTATACAAAAAAAAGGTAAAAAAGTGAAGTCGCGCTTTTGGGCAATTCGGGCTAAGGCTG
>PWGE01000262.1 GCA_003554345.1 Candidatus Sumerlaeota bacterium
AGATAGACAAGGGTAGCCAGCCCTGTACCCAATGCCGCTTCCGTAATAGCCACATCAGGTGCCTGGAGTAAAAAATATTTTACTGCCAGGAACATGCTGAATAGACTCATACCGATCACGGCTATATACAAATTCCTGGCAAAAACAACCAGTAAGGAAGTGATCAGCATAAATACTGTTAAAATTGTCTGAAAAGACAAAAAAGGCACATTCATAATACCTGTTAAATTTCTTAAATTGTATCTTTTCCAGGTTATATTGCAATGGTGTTGTCAGGGAATGACAGGGTTAGAAGGGGACCCTGTGTATCTTGATCATATGGCGGTTATAAATGATAACAAAAGATTCGTCATCCCAGTATAGGACACTTTTAACAGGTGTTTTTTTTGTAAGGGATGAGAGGCAACAGTTCCCGGTCGTACGCTTACCAACAAGATCAGTTTTCTTTTTTATAATTCTTTCAGAAAAACAAACACGTCATGTCACTCTTGAATTTCATGGAGGAAGGTTCAAGTTTTTCAAGATAATTTTTTTATCTGGCACCAGTAATAGAAGATGATTTTCTTTATCCCTTTGTATAAGTTCACATATTCCTTGAATAACTTATTCTCTGTATGCAGCCCAGCAGATCCCATAAACAGTAGCCATAGGTAAAGTAACCACCTTTCCTTGTCGCAGACACTTCACTACCAGAAAGGACCTTCAATATTTTTCTCAATGAGAGCGCACTAATCCTATATTCTTTTCTTCAAATACATGTATAGAGCGATCATTATAAGCACCTTTTCTTTAAAATTCCACAAAATATAAGATGTACATTTCCCCTTTTTGCACCTTTCACGGCTCAAATAATGCCAGCTGGAAGAGTTCATTGTTTGCTATTTAAAAAAAAACTGCCATAATGTTGACCGTAAGAACTATGTTTGTATCTACTCGATCCCGTTATGCTTTGCGAGCTCTTTTAAGAATAGCTCATTACTATGAAGAGAGGACCCCTGTATCTGTTCGCTTTATTTCCCAAAAAGAAAACATAACACCTGACTACCTTGTGCAACTTTTCCAACAGCTTAAAAGAAGCGGTATTATCCGCAGTATACGGGGACCTAAAGGGGGTTATCAACTAACTCGTTCTCCTGAGGATATCCGTGTCATTGATGTGTTTAAAACATTTTCTGAAGATCTTCTGGAGGATTTTTGCAGAATAAACTATTATTCCTGTGAGCTGAAAGACAGATGTATTGCTCAACACTTCTGGAAAGAAGTGCGTAGCATCATAGAAAACTTTTCAACAAATATGACTTTACAGGATATTCTGGATAATTACGGAGGAAATAATCATGACACTCAAAGAAAAAGTACTTGATATTGTCGATAAAGATATCCGACCCTCATTACAGGCGGATGGGGGAGATATTAAGATTATCGACGTCAACGAAGAAGGTCAGGTTAAAGTTGAACTGACTGGAGCCTGCCAGGGTTGCCCCATGTCTCAGATGACATTAAAAATGGGCGTGGAGCATACGCTTAAGAAAAAGATCCCTGAAGTAAAAGAAGTCGTAGCGGTTTAACACGGACCCCAGACAAAAGAAAAGCAGTAACAGATAATATGTACATGCTAATCAAAAAAAATACTTTGGGGTAATTACTACCAGGTGTAGTTTGTCCCACATAAAGAAGGTTTACCATGAAGAAACTCGCCATCAGCATGATGCTTTTCCTGATACTTGGAGCCCTGCTCTCCTGCATCGTGGAAGAGACTGAGACCGTTTATGAAGATGGAACCTACCGGGGAACATTTGCAGATTTAGGGTTTATTCAAGTAAATATTCAGTTCACCCTTGAGGATAACATCATTACTTCAGCCGAATTCAGGCACCTCAGGCGTGACGATGATTACCACTACGATGCTGAAGAAGAACCTTACCGTTCAGTTGTGGATCAGTATAAAGAAGCTCTTGATTATCTGGTGGGAAAAGATATCAATGCCCATCTGGAGGATCTATATCACCCTGAAAACGTTGTTAAGGCTCAAGTTGACGGCTATACTGCCGCTACCTTAAGAACAAATAAGATTATTTCTGCTATAAGGGATGCCTTAAATCGTGGTGTCTACAGCTACTAAACATCAAAGATTTTGCCCCCTTTCACATATATGTTTTTTCTGTGTAAAACATTATTTCTTCAATAATTTTCTTTCAATCCTTCAGCAGGGAGATTACCGTCGTGTTAGGACCTGCTGAGAGCAGATCATTACTACTACTGAATTCTTTACCAGGGAATCATTGTAAAAAACCCCGGGGGTACTATTTTTTGTTCATTTCCCCCCTTTAATTAATAAGGAGGCAGCCATGATAGGTATGATCGTTGTTACCGCCACACTTGGCGATCAAAAGCAGATAGGCGAGCGATTGCTGGATGAATTAAAAAAGAACCTGGAGACAGAAGACCGGGAGTTTCTGCTGGTAACAACAGATAATGAATGTGATTCAAATTTTTCCAGGGAATTGCAGAAGTATTCAGGTATAGCCATCATAGTCGCTACGGGAGGAACAGAGTCAACCATACGGGCTTTATGCCGGTCATTTCGCAAGCCATTGCTTCTATTCTGCAACCCGCACCATAATTCCTTTGCTTCCGGCCTGGAAGTATATGGCAAATTGCGTTTCACAAGAAGAATTCGACTTCATTATTCCCGGGAGGATAATGACTTCTCTGAAATTGAGCG
>PWGE01000163.1 GCA_003554345.1 Candidatus Sumerlaeota bacterium
CCCTGGAAGTGGTCAGCTTTGGAGTACATTATGTACTTGTTGAATACAGCCAGGGGGAGAAGGGGAAACGAGCCGTCAGAATCCCGGTACTTATAAGACAGGTCCAAAAACAGGAACCGGATTCCGCTTAGCCTTCAGGTTGATCTTTTATGCTCTTGTCATTAAATACCTGACACCACAGAGGGACACAGAGGAAAACTCTCTATGTCTTAACTCTGTGCTCTCTGTGGTAAAAGTTCTTTATCTTTAAAAGCACCCTCTGTGGTAAGATCTTTTTCTTTTCCACCACAGAGATCACAGAGGGACACAGAGGAAAACCCTCTATGTCTTAACTCTGCGCTCTCTGGGGTAAATGTTCTTTATTCTTGAAAAGGAAATGTTCATTTAATACGAACCACCCCCGGCCCCTCCTTAACCAAGGAGGGGAGAAGATAGAAGCCCCTTTAACCAAGGAGGGGAGAAGATAGAAGCCTCTTTAACCAGGGAGGGGAGAAAATAGAAGCCCCTTTAACCAAGGAGGGGAGAAGATAGAAGCCCCTTTAACCAGGGAGGGGAGAAAATAGAAGCCTCTTTAATTAAAGAGTGAAGCAGAGCGTGCTGCTCTCATAAAAAGACAAACTTGTGTGACAGCAAAATTCTGAAATAGTTGAACTGGAACTGTAGTTAATAAGAAGAATTCAGGTGACAGGTAAAGTGCTGCACGGAGACAAGCAACTGGAATTATCATTATGCAAAAAGAATTAAGAAAAGTACTTCTCATCTCTCTGGGACTGAGCATTTTTGTTGTGCTGCTCACACTGTCCCTGCCCTTCAACATGATCCTGCTCATACGCTGGGTCATCCCCAGCGAAAGCCCATCCAGCATCCCGGTGATCGCCTCTGCAGCACTGGCCGGCCTGCTGTTCATGATGATCTTCGATGTACTTCGGTTTGCCCTCTTACGCCGCTTTTCCCTTTACCTGAATCACAATCTGGGGGAAAAGATACTTCTCAGGATGTACAAGGAAAAGACCCAGGGACAGAAGGGAGATGCTTCCGCAGCCATGAGTGATCTGTCCAGGGTCAGGGGCTTTCTAAATTCGCCTACATCCACTGCATTTCTGGATGCGCTTATCTCCCCTCTTCTACTACTGATAGTATTTTACATCAGTCCGTTGATGGGCTTTCTGGCTGTAATCTGCATCCTGATCATTGTGGGCACTAAGCTGGCTACCCGCAAATCCACCCGGGAACTCCTACGCAGCTCTAACCAGCGCTTTGCTCAGGCCAACGCCTTTGCCCAGGAATGCATGAACAACTCCCAGACGGTGCAGGCCATGGGTATGCAGCCAAAACTGGCCCGGCGCTGGCGGGCCATGCAGGATGAGATGGTCCGGGACCAGACCGAGGCCAGTGAAAAGGCCGGAGTGCATTCGGCCGTTTCCAAGTCCATGGGCTGGATCATGCAGGTGCTGCTCATGGGGGTGGGCTTTTCCATGATCTTGACCGGCGAACTGGACAGCGCCTTTGTGATTATCGCCGTAATAATAGCCGGACGGGTAATTATGCCCATGCAGATGATGGTCAATGGATGGGAGGAGTATCAGAATGCCAAGGATGCATTTCTCCGGCTGAAAGACTATCTTGCCGGGCTGGAGGAAAAAGAAAAGGAAGCCAGTCTGGAACTGCCTGCACCACAGGGCCATCTCAAGGCTGAATCCCTGGTCTACGGCCAGGGGGGAAAGCCCATCATCAAAGGAATATCTTTTGATCTGCAGGCAGGTCAGACCCTGGGACTCATCGGTCCCAGCGGAGCAGGAAAAACCACCCTGGCCCGTCTCCTGACCGGAGCAGTAAAGCCCCAGAACGGAATCCTGCGCTTAGACGGCGCGGACATGCACCAGTGGGAACAGGAACAGCTGGGCCCGCATATCGGTTACCTGCCCCAGGAAGTGGAGCTTTTCGCCGGAACAATCGCCCAGAACATCTCCAGATTTCAAAACGCAGACCTGGATCAGCTCCGGGAAGCAGCCCATCAAGCCGGGATAGACCAGATAATTGAAAGCATGCCTGAGGGCTATGAAACCATGCTGGAGGAGCGCGGTCTGAACATGCCGGGGGGGCTGCGCCAGAGAATCGGCCTGGCCCGGGCTGTATTCGGAGATCCCAGGATACTGATTCTGGATGAACCGGATGCCAGCCTGGACCGGGAAGGACTGGAAGCCCTCAAAGAGATACTCAAGCAGGCCCGCGAAGAAGGCAAAACTGTCATACTGGTTACCCATAGACCGCAGCTTTTGCAGTACACGCACCAGCTTCTGATGCTCAAAAACGGGCAGGTGGCCATGTATGGACCGAGCAAGAAGGTGTTGCAGAAGCTGCTTCCGGCTAAGTGAGTATGTGGATTCAGGATGAAGAGATTGAGGGATTGGGGAATTCAGGGATTAAGGGATTAAAGGATTGGTAACCCTTCAGGGGGGAGATATGCCGATTTGCCTGTCTGCCAGGCGGGTAATGCCCCCGCACATATCCTTAAAACTATTTGCTACCTGCGCACACAAAGCCTGAAGAAACTCTAACGAATACCTCAAGGCTGCTTTTAAAGATATGGGCGGGGCATGCTTCTGGGGATATTTATTCTTTAAAACCGTGTGTGCGGAGCACCTGCCTGCCCGCTAAAATTCCGCAGGACAGCAAAGCGCATTTTAGTCGGGTGTGAAGCCTGAAGGCTTCCCGTGCCAGAG
>PWGE01000153.1 GCA_003554345.1 Candidatus Sumerlaeota bacterium
AGCAGAGCCCATACTTTGCGTCAGGCTCACGGCCTACTCGCTAAGCCGGGCTTTCTGCTTCCTGTATTTCATATGCATTACTATAACTATTATACTCTATTCAGGGTAGGAGCTCGCAAAGTCCGCAAGGTCATACATAACATATATTATTTTGAAGGAGAATGCAAAAAAAACACGAAATAAAGATACTATTCTGTTTCCAGGATCTGATAACATCATCTTTTCTCTGGCATCCTACTTCATGTCGATCCTTGTTACATCTCTTTTTCTGGATCTGATGAGATTGTTTTTTTCTGATATCCTGTATATCCTGTGCATCGATGCAAATTTTCTGGTTTCTTATTCTTCCCGGACTCATCCTGGCTTCATCCACTTATCATTGATGTAAAACATTTTTTCAAGGACTCTATTTGCAGAGGAATTCCTCATGCCAACTCAGAAGTTGACGCCGCCAGTAATAAAATAAGAATAATATACTGATACCGCCAGAGTGAACTGTAAGTCGGAGATCGGCGCTCCCAGGAAACCAGAAGTACGCTCATGAAGTGCAAGCTTTTTTAGCAACGTGTACTATATTTTGAAGAGTTCTATTTTCAGATAAGAATAAACCACGAAAATCAGGAAAGAACACGAAAAAAAGATAATATCATGTTTTTTTGGGGCTGATTTTCTGTCTTCCTGAAAGTTCACGCTGACGTATTTGCAACCTTCTTTAATATTTTCTTATAAGGTATTCCTTTGCGGGCTTGGCGAGCTTCGCGTGAAACATTCTTATTCTTTGTTCTTTCCCATTCTGAATTCTGACTCCTGAGGATATTTCTATTTTCATAAGATTCTATCTTCGAAGAAAAGTCACTGTTTGCCACCTATTGTCTGTACCAAAAAAGACAGTATGTAATCCCCAATTGTTAAACCAGAAAGAAGGAAAAGGATAAGACCGGGAAAAACACGAAAAGAAATTTTATTCGAATAAACTCCTTACTTTCTTAAAAAGCCGGGCAAACAGGCCTTCATTTTTTTGAGGCTCATCCCCGGGCATTACCTCTTCTTCTGATGGAGTGTCAGCTGTCAATTTTTGCTGTTCATCTAAGAGATCTTGAAAGATTTCGTCTACAGCCTGAACAATTTGCGGAATATTTTGATGGCTTAAGAAATAGTAATTGTATAAACCTTCTTTGCTTGAAGATAAGACATTCATTTTACTCATTGTAGACAAATGGCGTAAAATATTGGATTGTTTTGCCCCAAGTTCCGCCACGAGTTCATTGACAGTTTTACCGTTTTCTTCAGATTCACGAAGAAGCTCTATAATAGCCAGGCGATAGGGATTGGCAATACCCTTTAGAATGCCGGCTTTCTTTTCTAAATGAGCCTTATCAAAATGTGGCATAATGACTTTCCCTCATACTATATTCTCAAAAATAATAATCCTGAGGCTTTTATCCAGGCGAATACATATTATCTGTGCCATGGAATATTGTATCAGCAAATATATATTAATAAACCTGATATAATCAGAGATTTATAATCACAAAAAAGTGGAGTGTGATCAGTTCAGAAAACCTCAAATCACACTTTATCAAGAAGAAGCTACATAGCCACCAGGAATATAAAAAGAGACCAGTAAAATAAGGGATACCAGGTATATACGAAGAATTTTCCCATGAATACCGTTGAAATCAAATGATAGCCGGCAAAAATTCAGCTGTCGCTGGCTCGTTACTTCATGAGCTGCCAGATATCACGTTCTACCCCTGTCCGTTGTCTGACTTCCACGTCTCTGCTGAGTATTTCACCGAACCAGAACTCTCCTTCCTTAAGCATCTGCCATTGAGTTGTAAATACGCCGGTATTTTCCGGCTCAGCGGTAAAATGAAAGGTGTGTAATCCGCCACCAAAAACTGGATGATCAAGGTCGCAGCGCCAGCTTGTGGAAGGGACGAGATAATCATGGTTCCCAACAGCTCCCAAAAGAATTTGATCTACTGCCAGCCAGGAGCTGTTTCCTGTATTTCGCAGGGTAAGGGTTACTTCATAAGTAGTATTATTATGCATGAGGCAAGGAAAGTCAAATCCTTCAATCATGGCGTGATACTCTTCATCAGTCCTGAACCTGAAAAAATATGGATAACAACTTCCCGCAGTTATTGCCCAGACACCAGCAAAATTCCACCCGGAATATGTGGAAAATTCCATCATTTCACTGGTGGTTTTAGGTTCTCCTTTACCGGTATCGCTATGTCCCGAGACCTCTTTATCATAAAAGGATTTTTCTACCGTTCCATTGCACCATCCGACCAGTCCTCCCACGAATTCATATCCTGTCGAGGTTCCAGCAGAATAGGAATTCTTTATCTGTCCGTTCTGACGGTTATAACCTACCAAACCACCAATATCTCCGCTCGAAGAGCCTATTCCCGTTATCTGCCCTGTTGCGTAGCAATCAATAATTTCTCCCCGATTATCGCCTACAAGACCTCCCACATATTTGTTTCCAAAAACAGAGCCAGTGGCAAAGGATTCTTTTACAAGGTTACTTTGTACGTATATAATTCCAACCAGGCCGCCGACATACCCCTGTCCTGTCACTTTGCCAAAAGCATGAGAAGCTGTGATATTGTTCCTGTTTCTTCCTACCAGACCGCCCACATAATTATTCCCCGTAACATCACCATATGCATAGCAATCGGATATTTCCGATTGACTGAATCCTACAAGTCCGC
>PWGE01000133.1 GCA_003554345.1 Candidatus Sumerlaeota bacterium
GAGTATGTCTCTGCCGATGCTGTGAAATTTGTAAGAATCTCCGAGACAACAGACGTCTGTGATTGGAAACTTTATTAGATTTATTGAAGTGAAAAGTGTTTTTACCCTACCCCATTTAACACCCGGTGATATCAAAAACAGTTCCTATGACTGCCGGCTTTTCTTCATAACTGATTAATCCAGCATTAATTTCTACCCAGCGGATCTTGCCACTTTTAGTGATCACCTTCATCTCATAGATATTGGGAGCTTCCCGGGATTTCAACCGGGAGACGTAGCGTTCTCTCACCATTTCCAGGTTATCCGGATGCACCAGATCAAAACAGTCCATCGATAATAATTCTTTTTCCGAATATTCCACTATTTCGCAGAGTGCCGGATTTACGAGCTTGAAACGTTCATCCTGGGCAATAAAGATACCTGCCGTAGTATTCCGGGCAAGAGTATAGAATCGGGACCTGTTTTCCCGTAACTTTTTATTGGTCTCTTCCAGATTTTTCATAGTGGCACAACGTTCTTCCTCCGCCTTTTTGAGTTTGTCGATATCCCTGTCACTGCCCCGATAGCCAATAAGATGCCCTTTATCATCGTATAAAGGCATGCCGTTGGTTATGACCCAGAGGACCCGCCCCTCTTTTGTCATTATTTTATTTTCAAGATCTTTCACAGGTTTCCTGCGGGTAATAATTTTTTTCCAGAAGTCACGTAGATCTTTCTTTTCTGCCGGCGGAGCTAAATCATAAAAATATTTTTTACCAGTGATTTCTTTGGGTTTATAACCAATCACCTTTTCTACAGAAGGACTTACATAGATATACATACCATTGATATCAACGTCCCAGGTAAAAGTAGCGGTTTGCTCTGAAAGTTGTTGATAACGCACCTGACTTTCCAGTAAAGCTTCTTGAGCCTGTTTGCGTTCTATAGCACCAGCAAGAATGTCGGAAATGACCTGTAACATGGAAATATGCTCCGGCATCAGGAGATGCTTTTCATCGATTGAATCAAACCCCATGAAACCGATCACCATTCCTTTTCGATTTATAATGGGCAAACAAATAATGGAACGCACCTCAAGCATAGAAAGAATTTTCTTTTCTTCTATTGCTTCAGATGGAAGAGTTTCCACATCAGGAATATAAAACGGTTTCAATTTCTGAAGTTCCTTTATCCACCAGGGAAGTGATTTCGTAGAAATATGCTGAAATAGTTTTCTTTGTTTATTGTTTTCTCTGACCCGCCATTTATGGGTATTTTTCATTTGCCTTTTATCATCGGTGAAAAGAAACACATATCCTCTCTCCATTCTGAATAGTTCCCCGAGATTTTTCAGAGTCTTTTCCACAACGTGATCAAACTCTTCCCTGTCCACCGTCACAAAATTAAAAGAAGTCTGTGTGGCTATTCGTTGAAAAGCAACCTGAAACTGCAAATGTTCTTCCAGTTGTTTGCGGTCTGTAATATCGATACTCACTCCCGCATGACGAATAATCTTTCCATCGACACTTTTCACCGGAAAAGATTTAGAATGTAACCAGCGTATTTCTCCATTACCCCTGACGATTCGATACTCCATGCTGTCATATTCTCCACCATCCATGTAGTTTTTAAACGATTTTAAAAGTTTGGATTTATCTTCAGGATGCACAAAATCAATAAAAATTTCCGGATTATCGTAGATTTCCTGCCTGCTTTTACCGTATAAACGTTCAAAAGCCGGGTTAATATACAGGAGCTCTTCTTTTTCAGCATCTCTGAGCCAGCACACGTCTCCCATGTTTTCCGTTATCTGGCGAAATTTTTCTTCGCTCTCATATAAAGCATCCATTGCCTTCTTCTGTCTGGTGATATCTCGACCGGTAGACTGGAATTCTACCACTCTCTTTTGATCATCAAGAATGACACTGTTGGTCCATTCTTCCCAGATTATCTTCCCTTTTCGTTCCACCCATTGAGGAGGAAACGTTTGAGAAGGATTTTCAGCACTGAGTGCTGAAAGATTTTCAAGAATCTTCTTATGTTCCTCTTCCGGTATAAAATCCAGGAATGACCTTCCCAGCATATCTTTCTCACTCATTCCTACCTGTCTGCAATAGGGTTTATTCACAAAAGTAAGGGTTGTATCCGGCAAAAAGCGACAGATCATTTCGCGTTGGGTTTCTACTACAGAGGAGAGAAACTGTTCATTTTTCCGAATTCTTTCTTCGGCCATTTTCAGAGGTGTAATGTCATGAAAAAGCACAAGGTATTTAGGAGTCGAAGTATGAGGCATTTTAACCAGAGAAACATCCAACCAGAAGTTTGTACCATCCAGCCGTTTATGCATCCACTCAACCCGAACAGATCCTTTCTCCCGTGCTTTATTTAACCAGTATCTCACACCCTCCTCCGGAAGAGTCCCATCCGGTTGGCGTGGCAAAAATTCCTCAGGCCTTTTCCCCACTATTTGTTCTCGCTCAGCTCTGAACAATTCAAGAGCAGCTTCGTTACAATCAACAAATATCCCGTTTTCAAAAATCAGATAGGCATCAGGTGATTTTTCAAAGAGAAGACGATATTTTTCTTCACTTTCTTTCAGCTTTTCTGTCTTATGGGTGAGGGTTTGCAACAGCCGTCCCCTTTCCCGGTACAGAATGATATCAAACAGGCTCAGCAGAAGAATAATAAGGCCGCCAGATACTGTTGCCAGGAGCCAGGGCGGGGTTCTTGTCAC
>PWGE01000099.1 GCA_003554345.1 Candidatus Sumerlaeota bacterium
AAATCTCCTTCCTTTTCTTCCAATCAGGCATCAGAGCAGTCAAAAAGGAATAGAAGTCCTTATCGTGCCTCGAATATTTAAAATGAACAAGTTCATGCATCACAACATAGTCAACACATGCCTTGGGGGCCTTTATCAGTTCTGAGTTCAGCATAATGATATTCTTATCCCTGATACAAGACCCCCAGCGCGCCCTCATCTGCCGTATCCTAATTACCGGCTTTTTGATTCCATATTTTTTAAGTCGTCTATACATACGCTCCAGGGATTCTTCGAAAACAATTGCGGCTCTCTGTCTCAGCCATCCCTGGACAAGTTCCTTCTTCCTTTTGTAGTTCTTTTTGTCCCTTACCCAGAGGTAGATATAGCCCTGAGAAAACTTCACTCCCTCTTCCTCTTCTTCTATTACTTTCAATCTGTACTGCTTCCCCAGGTAGCGTATGGTCTCCCCACTGACAAACTCTTTATCGATTTCTTCAGACCTGGTCTTTGCAAATAGATCCAGCTGTTTCAAAATCCAGCTGCCCTTACTTTTTACATAATCCTTAATGAATTCCAGTGGGACCTTTTTATTGGCAGATACCCTTACAGTCATATCGGGCCGGACATTCAGGTTCACATTCTTGACATCTTTCCGCTGCAGGTAAAACTCTATTTTTTTCTGGCCGAACTGCACGCTATGCTGTTCCATCTATTATCCCCCACTTTGAATAAGCTAGTATCTTCTCATTGCAACAGTTTTTATCAGCTCTATTATCTCATCTATATCATCTACCGAAAGATCTACGCCTTTTTTATACTTGAAATCAAAGAGAATGTCATCAATTTCCTGCTCGATCTGATTATGAACATCTTGGTTGTCGTACCAGTCTACTTTTGTGTTCTCCCGGACCACCTGATCCATATTCTTAGCAAGTTCTCCTATCTCTGTATACTCATCGTAGGTTTCATTTTTTCTCTGTATTACTTCCTTGGCAACTCCATAAAAAGCTTTGGCGGTTTCCTTATTCCGAACGTTGTCGGGGTATTCAATACTGGTATCCCCTCCCCGGAAATCTTCCATAATAGATTTCATTTCTCTGAGATAATCACTTTCAGATATTCGGGCTTCTTTATATTCTTCCAGTGTTTCTTCTATACGCTGGGAGAATTTTTTGTAAAATGCGGGGTTTTCATCCCATTGCTTATCTATTCTCTGTGTCAAGCGGGTACGAATGGCATCAGCCTTTGCCCGTGGGGTATGTAATCTTTCCAGTTCCCTCTCAAAACCTTTTTCATCAAGTATATCCACTGGCTTGGTAATCCTTATTACATCTTCCGAAGCAATGTAAGTGTCCATAAGGTTCTGCATTTTTGCTTCATACTCTTTGTGGTCAACACCATCGGAAAACCTTAGTTTTACTGACTTTCTGAGCTTCTGGAAGAATCTAAGGTCCTTTTTGTAATTCTCCATTTCCTTGGGATCCAGGGAGTTATATACTTTTTCTGACTCCAAAGCTATACCTAAATAACGACCAAAACAGCTCAGTGTATCATAAAACTGCTCCCGGGTCTCTTCATCAGCTAGAACTTCTTCCAACGCTTCTGAGTCATCCCTGCCTTCTACTGAAGCGAATATCTGCCAGAGCTGGCTGTGAGCTTCCCTCAGGCTTCCAACTGTGCTGGCAACATCATACATAGCCCCTTCCAGTTCTCCCTGATCAAACTCTTCCAATCCGGCTCCGGAATACATATTCATAGCAGTGTCCAGTTCTTTTACCAGTCCACGATAATCAACTATATAGCCAAAGTCTTTCCCTTCATACACCCGGTTCACCCTTGCTATGGCCTGCAAGAGGCTGTGCTCTTTAAGCTGTTTGTCAATATAGAGGACAGTAGCTTTGGGGGCATCGAAGCCGGTCAAAAGCTTGTCTACAACTATTAAAAGATCTATGTCTCCATGCTTAAACCTCTCCCTTATTGAGCCCTCATATTCCTGCTCATTAGCATACCGCCTCATCATGCCCTCCCAGTAGCGGTTAACCTTCTTCTTGGACTCTTCATCAACTACCTCATAACCCTCCCTCTGATCGGGGGGCGATATTACCACGGCCACATTCAAGTCTCCCAGGTCTTCAAAAGCTTCCAAGTATTCTATAGCCTCTTTCTTGCTGTTGGTAGCAAGCATAGCTTTAAACTGGTTATTCTGGGTTTTGTAGTGGTCCACAAAGTGCTTGTTTATATCAAAAGCAATTAACTGGATGCGCTGATTGCTGGAGGCGATCCTCTCGAACCTGCTCCACTGGTTCTTTACATCCTCTTTTTGTTTTTCATTAAGGTGCCGGGTTATAATCTCCAGCCTGTTGTCTATGGCCTTCCGGTTAACTGTCTGCTCCACCATCTTCCCTTCATACAGCAAAGGGACTATAGTGTTATCCCGGACACCATCCGCTATGGTATAGGTATGGATGGGCCTGGGGTCCTGGCCGAAGTGTATCATGGTATTCTTCTCTTTCTTCATTAGCGGGGTCCCCGTAAACCCAAGATAACAGGCGTTGGGGAATACCTTTCTCATTTTTATATGGAGCTCCCCATACTGGGTCCTGTGGCTCTCATCTACCATGACAAAAATATCTCTGCTTTCGAGTCTGGTCCTCTGCCTGGCTGCGTTGTCAAATTTGTGGACCAGGGTGGTGATTATATCAGCGTTCTCATTTTTAAGTAGTTCA
>PWGE01000451.1 GCA_003554345.1 Candidatus Sumerlaeota bacterium
ATTTGATACGACGAAGTACCCGGTAACCATTGCGGGTGAAGTAAGAGATCTGCAGACAGAAAATGTAATATCCCGCAAGGAACTAAAGCGGCTTGATTCGTATGTGACGTATGGATTGATGGCAGCTCATGAAGCTCAACGAATGGCCGGCATTGATTTTGAGGCATTAGACCGTGAACGAATGGGAGTAATATTTGGCAGTGGTATTGGGGGCATGGAAGAATTTGAAGAGCAGAGCCGCATTTTATGGACTAAAGGTCCCAGAAGGGTATCCCCTTTTCTGATTCCGAAGCTTATCAGCAATATGGCTGCAGGCCATATTGCTATGATGTACAGAATATTTGGCACGAACTTTTCAGTGGTGAGTGCCTGTGCATCAGGTGCTCATGCTATAGGAAATGCCCTGGCTCTGATACGGGAGGGGGAATGCGATATGATGTTTGCGGGAGCATCGGAAGCTGCTATTACCCGTCTCGGTATTGCTGGTTTTGCCAATATGAAAGCCATTACTTCTTCTTATAATGATAGGCCGGAAAAGGCTTCCCGACCTTTTGATGCCCATCGAGATGGGTTTGTTATGGGAGAAGGAGCAGGCATTCTGGTCCTGGAATCCCTGGAGCATGCCCTTCAGAGAAAGGCGCCTATACTGGCGGAATTAGTGGGGATGGGGGCTTCTGCAGACGGTTATCATATCACCGCTCCCGATCCTGAAGGCTTTGGTGCTTCTCTTGCCATGCGCCGCTCTCTGAATAATGCGGGCTTACAGCCACAGGATATTGATTCCATAAATGCCCATGGTACTTCCACACCATTTAATGATAAAATTGAGACGCTGGCTATCAAGAAGGTTTTTGGAGAACATGCTCGAAAGCTTTCAGTGACCTCTACGAAATCATTGACCGGTCATTTGCTGGGAGCTGCCGGTGCGGTGGAGTCTGTATATTCTGTTTTGAGTTTGAACCATCAGTTTATTCCTCCTACTATTAACTATGAAAATCCTGATCCGGAATGTGACCTTAATTATACACCTAACAAGGCAGAAGAGAAAAAGGTTCACTGTGTGATGTCTAATTCTTTTGGCTTTGGGGGTCAAAACGCCAGCCTTATTTTCAAAAAATATGAGCAAAGTTCCTGAAAACCTGGAGGAAATTTTACGGTTACTGGAAAGTTTAGGGATAAATTTTCGAGATCCCGACTATATTTCGGTAGCTTTTACTCATTCTTCATTCTCCTACGAAAAAGAGTTGAGTTATGACAATGAACGTCTGGAGTTTCTGGGGGATAGCGTGATAAATATGTTAATAAGCGAAGAACTCTACAACCGTTTTCCGCAAGATTCAGAAGCAGAGTTGTCGAAGATGAAGAGTTATCTTGTTTCTAATGAAGTTATGGCAGAGGTATGCGGAGCCATGGAGTTAAATGAATATCTTTTATTAGGAAAAGGGGAGAATCAGCAGAACGGAAGTACGAACAAGCGCAATGTAGCCTGCCTTTTTGAAGCGTTGATGGGGGCACTTTATCTTGATCAGGGTCTGGAAGGCGTTCGAAGTGTTGTTGTGAAGTACTTGTTATTACCTTATCTCAAGGGTTCACAGAGTGAATACTACGGCGATTGTAAAAGTCCCCTCCAGGAGGTTTGTGTCAAGAGATTTCAAAAATTACCCCGCTACGAGTTGGTAGAGAAGAAGGGAGAGGAACACAGCCCTTATTTCAGAGTTAAGGTTGTTCTGGGAAAAGAAACTTATGGCTATGGTTGCGGACCATCTTTAAAAAAAGCCCAGAATGAAGCGGCATATTTTGCACTTCAAAAGATATCTGCTGAAAAAGGGGGTTTGTCAACGATTCATGAAAGATAGAGCACCTTTTTTGCCTTTTTTTCTTCACTATCAGGGATGTCCTCATCAATGTATATTCTGTAATCAGGAAATACTCAATGGCAGTCAGGAGCCATTGACACCCTATAAAGTGCATGATTTTCTCCGAAAGTGGTCTGCAGAAAATGCGGAAGCTTTCAGGGGGGGATATTATGGAGCAAGCTTTACGCTACTCCCCTCTTCTGTGCAACATTCTTTTCTGGAAGTTCTAAGCGAATTCCCGGTAAAGGGTTTATATATTTCGACTCGTCCGGAAGGTGTCTCAGAAAAGATATGTCAGCATTTGCAAAAATATGGGTTGCAGCGGGTGGAATTGGGAGTTCAATCACTTGATAGAGGTGTTTTAGCCAGATGTCAACGAAGGTATACCCCTTTTGATGTTCAAAAAAGCCTGCATATTCTTTCAGAGATGAATATAGAACGAAGTGCTCATATTATGGTGGGATTGCCCGGACAAACAGAAGAATCGATACTGCGTGATGTCAATATTCTCATTTCGTGGGGCATTACCCATATTCGCATTCATCCTGTGCTGGTGTTGAAGAATACAGAACTGGAAAACATGTATAAAAGAGGGGATTATATACCGTGGACACTGGAAAGATCCGCCCAATTATGTGTCCGGATTTTGAAAAAGTGCCAGGAAAATGAAGTAAAAGTTTTGCGGCTGGGAGTGCAACCATCCTGCTCTCTTGAGAAAGAGGGCAATATAGTAGCGGGACCCTATCATCCCTCTTTTGGTGAAATCTGTTATTCCTATTATTATCGGCAAGAAATTGAAAATTATCTCAAGACTCACTGTGGTGAAAGGGTAAGAGCCCGGTTTCCCCG
>PWGE01000174.1 GCA_003554345.1 Candidatus Sumerlaeota bacterium
AGGAATGATGTCTGGCGCTCAACAGATAATGGAGAAAACTGGTCGCGGATAACGACAAATGCCGCCTGGTCGGAACGAAGTACTCATTCTAGTGTTGTTTTGCCTGACGGCAGTATTATCCTGACGGGTGGATTTGACGATGATGGGAACAGGTTGAACGATGTCTGGCGCTCAACAGATAATGGTGCTACCTGGACAAGAATGACGGCTAACGCTCCCTGGGAGAAGCGAAATCATCACCAAACCGTGGTTTTACCTGATGGCAGTATTGTCCTGATGGGCGGTATTGGCGAATATTCCGGAGATTTGAATGACGTCTGGCGCTCGACCGATAGGGGCGCTAGCTGGGTACAGATGACTTCCCATGCACCATGGGGAGTACGATTTAGAACTTCCAGTGTGGCAACGCCGGATGGGAGCATTGTAGTTATGGGTGGAGGTATTAGTTACAGAAATGATGTGTGGCGTTCGACTGATAAAGGAAAGTCCTGGACGCGGGTGACTGCCAATGCGGCATGGGTAAGTCGTAACGGACATGCTGCCGTGGTCGTGCCCAATGGTAATATTATTCTGATGGGTGGTTTTAACTATGGTGAGGGAGGGAGAAAAAATGACGTATGGCGCCTGATAACCGCCGGTTCAAACTTGCAAAACCGGCTGCATACCTACCAGGAACCCGGGACATACGATGTCACTTTACAGTCCTTTAATTCACACGGCTCCAGCCGCATCAAAAAAGAAAATTATATCACCGTAGAACCGCCTCCTCCAACTGCCGATTTTATCGGGGAACCAACGACCGGTCCGGTTCCGCTGACAGTTGATTTTACCGACCTGTCAGGTTTTCCCTCGGGCTGGTCCTGGTATTTCGGCGATGAAGATTTTTCAGGTTCCTGGAGCCAGAGGACGGCAAGCGCCTCCTGGGGAGCAAGGACCGGTCACAGCAGTGCCTCCCTGCGTGACGGAAGTATTGTTCTCATGGGTGGATCTGAATTAACCGGAAACAGGAATGATGTCTGGCACTCGACAAATAATGGAGCCACCTGGACGCAGCTAACTGCAAATGCCGGCTGGAGCGCCCGCGAAGGTCATACCAGTGTAGCGTTGCCCGACGGCGGCATCGTTGTCATGGGCGGCAGGGACAGCAGTGAGAATCTCCTGAGCGATGTCTGGCACTCGGAAGATAAAGGGGCGACCTGGACGAGGATGACGGCAAATGCCGGCTGGTCGGCTCGCATGAGTCACAGCAGTGTGGCTATGCAGGACGGGAGTATTATTCTTATGGGTGGTTTGGATCTCAATGACCAATTTAAAAATGATGTGTGGCGTTCGACAGATAAAGGTACTAACTGGACAAGAATGACCGCCAATGCCGGCTGGTCGGGACGATGGAATCATGCCGGGGTGGCTTTGCCCGACGGCAGTATTGCGATTATGGGCGGCTGGGATGGCAGTTCCAGGTTGAACGATGTCTGGCGTTCCACAAACAATGGAGTGAGCTGGAGCAGGAGGACTGGCGATGCCGCCTGGACCGGGAGATCAGGGCTGGAAGGCGCGGCACTCCCTGATAACAGTATGGTTATCATGGGGGGGTTCGATGGAGCTAATAAAAACGATGTCTGGCGCTCTACGGATAACGGTATAAACTGGACCCGGCTAACCGCCCATGCCGACTGGGGCGGACGCAGCAGGTTCGGCAGTGCGGTGCTCCGGGACGGGAGTATCGTCATCATGGGCGGTTTTACTGGTACGGCAAGGCTTAATAACGTATGGCGGTTGTTTACCGCCGATTCGAATGTTCAAGATCCTTCGTACACGTACAACGAACCGGGGACTTACCAGGTATCTCTCCAGGTATTCAATAATTTCGGATACTCCAGTATGCAGAAGTTTGATTATATCACGGTTACTGTAACGCCTCCTTTAGCCGATTTCTCTGGTAGTCCGGTGTCCGGCATCGAACCGCTGCAGGTTCAGTTCACCGATCAGTCTACAGGCTATCCCGAAGGGTGGGTCTGGTATTTTGGCGATGAGAATTATGACGGGAACTGGACGCAGATGACCGTGGGCGCCGGTTGGTCGGCACGGCACAGCCACAGCAGCGTGGTGCTTCCGGACGGGGATATTGTTCTTCTCGGTGGTTGGGACTTTACCCGTAAAAATGATATATGGCTTTCAAAAAATAAAGGGGCGGCATGGACACAGGTATCGACTACCGGGGTTATGTGGTCGGGAAGAAGTGGGCTGAACAGTGTAGCGCTTCCCGACGGCAGTATTGTGGTCATGGGTGGCTATGATGGTTCATCATGGCTGAATGATGTCTGGCGTTCGACGGATAAAGGCGCTACCTGGACGAGAATGACGGCAAATGCCGGCTGGTCGGGACGAAACGGTCACAGCAGCGTTGTGCTGCCGGATGGCAGTATCGTTCTGATGGGCGGTTATGACGGCAGTTCAAGGGTGAATGATGTTTGGCGCTCCACGGATAAAGGCGCTACCTGGACAAGAATGACCGCAAATGCCGGCTGGTCCGGGCGTTTTGGTCATAGCAGTGTAGCCCTGCCGAATGGTAACATTGTTGTGATGGGCGGTTATGACGGAAACGAAAAAAATGATGTGTGGCTCTCGACAAATAATGGCGCATCCTGGATGCGCTATTTAACAATGGGAGGAATATGGAGCGCGAGAAGATTTCATTCCACGGTGGTTCAGCCTGACGGGAGCATTATACTTATGGGTGGTCTTGATGGCACTTCAAGAAGTAATGATATATGGCGTTCGACAAATAATGGTCTATCCTGGGTGCAAGTTAATGCCGGCGCCCAATGGACGGGGCGGGACAATCACAGCAGTGTCGTCTTGCCGGATGGAAGTATTGTCCTCATGGGGGGTTTTGACGGCAGTTTCAAAAATGATGTCTGGCGGTTGATTACAAGTTCCTCTACAGAACAGCATCCTGTATATACTTATACTGTGCCCGGCACTTATACGATAGCCCTTCAGGTGTATAATGAAAAAGGCTGGAGCAGCGTTCGCAAAACAGACTATATCACTGTTGAAGAGCTGGTTCTTCCGGATTATGATTCTGAGGTCGTGGACTGGGATTTGCCTGACCGTTTACCGGTCAACCAGGCATATACCATGACCCTGACCCTTTGCAATACCGGTCTTTCTACGTGGGAATCTTCGGAAAACGTATTTCTGGGAGCAGTGGGAGACCACGATTACCTGGTGCCTTCTGATAACTGGAATGTCTCCCTGGAATATGAGGTCGGTCATCTTGAAACATATACCTTTGAAGTTGAATTATTGCCGGAACAGGTGGGAGCCTTTAGTACTGAATGGCAAATGTTTAAAACAGGGGAAGGCTGGTTCGGCGAGATCTTCAGCCGGGAAGTGGAAGTCCATCCAAGAACGGCTATTGAAAGTGCGCTCTGGCACCTGTTTGAATGAACGACCGGTCTTATAATACCGAACAGGGGCGGAGTTTGACCCGCCACTGTTCATACTATTTCTGTCTGTGAATCAATAACACAAATTGAGGATCTTTCGTAAATTTTGTGGAGTCTCCGGCATAAACCCATTGATAAAAAGAGAGGAGATTGGTAAAAAAGATCTGAAAAGATAAACATCCCTTACCCGAAGAAACCTTATATGGCGGGAAAACTATTCTTGTCCTTTTAGAAACTTTGCGAAGGCTTCGGTATAATACCGGCAGGCTATGGTTTTAAAAGCGCTGAAGGCGCGAACTATATCAGCCTATGGTGAAAGCATCGCCTGAAAGCGATGCTGTAAGCCATAGGGACCAGGTATTCCCTCCTTTCTTTGAGCGCTGAAAGTGGGGGATATAGTCAATTACACATATTTTCATTTAAAGGTCTTGATTCAAATGCCGGTACCTGCTTATTCCATTGGAGAAATTTCTCACAAAATTTACTAAAGAACCGAAATTGACACTGATCAGGGTGTATTCCCCTGAACTATAATTCTGCCTCGGCTAATTTCGAAAAAAAATCAGCCATTTCCAGTAGTCTGCTGATATCAAGAAGTTCCAGGGTATCCTGGTCGGTATGAATAATGGTGGAGAGCAGTTCCTGCGCCCTGCTGGAAGTACAGGCAATGGTCGGTACCTGGTGCATGGCAAAGAGCATGTGGTCTCCCTGGTACCAGGGTTCGGTTTCTTCAAGGTCAGGATACCCCGATGCCAGACTGCGAATCTTTTGCTGCCGGCGGTCTGAAACACTGAAACAGGAGAAGGTGTCTTTTCCCTCCTTATAACCGATTCCGTCGCAATTTACCGCCAGCTTTACAGAAGCAAACATATGCAGGTATTTCTCCAGGTAGATGGTTTCCCCGGGGGCGGAATAATAATCCTCTCCGTTGAAAAGCACGATTTCGATACCGTTTTTTATGGAACGACCGGTGAGAATATCACTCAATGCCAGTAAACAGGCAACTCCGCCTGCGTTGTCCAGAGCACCGGGGGTACCCTGGGTGCAGTATCAATATGAACGCTGAAAAGAAGTTTTTTATCTGCTTCTGGTTCAGGCAGGCGATAACATTAGCGGCACGTGAAGGTTTTCGCTGAGAAGTTATGATGAGGTGACCCTTTTTCCCTGTTGATTCGAACAGTAAAGTCTGATCAGGTTCTGTAATAATACCGCAGGGGATATCAAAATCTCCGTCTGTAATGATAGGTACCGGCGTTCCTTCTTGAAAAGCGTACGTCAGTATTGCTGCAGGCTTTTTCTCTTCGAGAAGATGAATTATCTGCTGATGCTCTTCAGGATTATAGAACGCGAAGTTTTTTGGCATGAGGGGCTCAGAGACCAGAGAACCGTACAACAGGGCAATACGCCCCTGCAGCTGAGCTATCTTTAATTCCTGTAAAGAGCCTATGGTACAAACGTCTGCTTTTACATCACAAGGTAAGGTATAATCAGAAGGACGAACGGAAATTTCTTTTCCGCTGATATGCAATGAGGCTTTTCCTGGTGACCAGTCCATACAATCAAAAGACTGCAGTTCGACGGTAAAGCCATTGTTCTTTAAAATCTTTTCGATATAGGAGACTGCTTTCTGATTGCCTGTCGAGCCGACCGGCCTCGGTCCAATATCTTCGCATAATATTTGCAACCTCTCCTGGAAATATAACCCTTTTGAGACGCAAAATATGGCGTCTCTACTCTTTTGACTCCTTTTCATCCTGGATCCTTTTCTTTTTCTGCAATGGTTGTCTCTTACCTGAAAATACACTCTTTAAAATATAAAATATAACGTAAAATGATGACAAATCATATATTTTACCATTGTATTGCTACTTCCCTGGCAGCACTGCTTCCCGACTTAGAGTCCGTCTCTGGCGCATGGATGATGGCACCAGCCCTCGTGCTGGCGTAAATAACTCCTTTGAAGATAGAACCCTAAAAAAGATGTATTACATCTATAATACGGGAATGAAGTCAAGATAAGACCATAGAGACTAAGAAACCAGAAAATTTGCATCGATGGACAGGATATGCAGGATATCAAAAGAAAGATAATCTCATCAGATCCGGAAAAGAGATGTAACATGATGAAGAGGATGAAACAGGATAAGAACATAAAGACTAAGAATACAGAAAATTTGCATCGATGTGCAGGATGAACAGGATATCAAAAAAAAGGTAATTATACTTCACATCCTGATAAGATATTTTTACAGGGTTGAAAGGATAACACAGGGGATAGGGAGGATACCACAGAGAAAAAATGTTGCGAAATATTTTTGTAATGGTATTAAAGCCGGTAGTTGCCTGGCATGTTCTTTCTACCACTAGATACCGGGAGCTGTATTTTGACTACTGAGGGTAGATAAAGAAGTTATCAGAAAGAAAACATAAACCAGAAAATTGAATTATTATGAGCCTTAAGGTCTTTTTCTTATTATCTGGCAGTAAAACATTTCTGTCGTATAATAAAGCTTTATACACATCAGTGATCTCAAGAGGAGGAGTATGATGAGCCGGATGTCAAAGAAGAAGCAGGTGATAGGACTCCTGGCGTGGCTTGGAGTCACCTTTCTTGCCGCAGGCATAGGAAGTGCTGCCTCAGTAAATGCCGGCCCGTTTTACATGGAATTGACTCGTCCGGAGTGGGCTCCTCCGCCGTCTGTCTTCGGTCCTGTCTGGTCGGTGCTTTATGTACTTATAGGTGTGGCTGCATGGCTGGTATGGCGTACCGGCGGATTTTTTATGGCACGTAAAGCCCTTATTCTATTTTTCATTCAACTTCTTCTCAATGCTCTCTGGACGTGGCTCTTTTTTGGTTGGAATATGGGAGCGGCGGCTTTTGTTGAAATAGTATTGCTGTGGGGTTTCATCGTAGCAACGCTTATTGCTTTCTGGCGCGTCAATAGGCTGGCAGGTGTTTTGTTCATTCCTTACCTGCTGTGGGTGAGCTTTGCCGTTATGCTGAGCTATACCGTCTGGCAGTTGAATCCGGAAATTCTGGGATAGAAGGCATGTGATTTCTGCAATTTCTGGTGACCGGTGAGTAAGTCGGTGGACAGGAAATCAAAAGAAAAATGATCTCATCAAATCCGGGAAAGAGATGTAACAAGGATTTAGAGGATGAAACCGGATAAGAACAAAAAGATGAAGAATACAGAAAAATTTGCATCGATGGACAGGATAGTCAGGATAGGGAAAGAAAGACAAAAAAACCCCGGAAGAAGAATGTATCACGCGCTTGCCAAGCCGCAGACTCGCCAGAGTGAACTTTCAGGAAGACAGAAAAGAACCTGCAAAATACAATTCTTTATTCTCCAATCCTATAAGTCATATCCGTCCTATTGGGCCCATTATTTTTCATCATTGGTGGTGCCAGCTGTGCTGGCGTGAAGAACTCCACTGAAAGCTGAGAATAATTATCAGTTCATTTTGATGCTGTTATTCCACCAAACTCTTTTCATATCAATATATCATGCTGGAATCTTCGCAATGTTATTTGTGGAAACCTAACTTTTACATATTGCATTTTCCCTGAATTAATAGAAAAATGAGCAGAAAAATTTGCTATTCGATTATTATTCGTTAATATATTAACGAATAATGGAGGTGAATATGAAGAAAACAGAACTGAAGATCTGTCTGGGAAGTGCATGTCACACGAAGGGAAGTTCCGAATTTGTGGAGATTATCCAGGACTGGTTGAAAAAGAATGATCTTGAAGACAGGATTCGATTTACAGGTACGTTATGTCTTGGTAAATGTCGTGAAGGAATTAACGTATTGGTTGATGAGCAAATCTATTCGTCATTGAATAATAAGAATATTTACAGGTTTTTGACGGAATTGCTGCAGAAAGGAGAATGAATGTATGACTGCTGTTTCGAAAGGTATTATCTATACTGATAAGGCAAATTGCCAGGATTGCTATAAGTGTGTCAGGAATTGTCCGGTGAAATCTATCACTATTAAAGATGGACAGGCTATGGTTGAACAGGAAGAATGCGTTCTATGTGGCACATGTATTGATATCTGTCCCACCCATTCAAAAAAATACCGCTTGGATCTGCAGCTTTTTGAGAAAATGCTTGAAGAAAAAGATAAGCCGGTATATATCTCTCTTGCTCCCAGTTTTCCGGTTTATTTTCAAAATTGTACCACTTCGCAGCTCATACAGGCTCTTCATTCTATTGGTGTTCAAGGGGTCTCTGAAACGGCTCTTGGCGCGGAGATTGCTTCTTACTATACCAGAAAGTATTTTGATTCGTATCCCGGGGGAGTTCTTATTTCTTCTGCATGTCCTTCTGTGGGGATTTTCCTGCAAAAGTACTATCCTCAAATATATGAGAAGTACTACTCTGAAATGCCGTCTCCTCTGGGATATCATGCTACTTATTTGCGCAAATTGTTTGGCAAGTCCATCCGTGTTGTATTTGTAGGACCCTGTATTGCTAAAAAATATGAAGCGGATACCTTTTCGGATATCGATCTTGCCCTTACATTCAAAGAGCTGGACGAATTCCTGGCAAATAAAGATGTTAAGCCTGAAAAATTTAACAATGAAGGTGAATACTGTACAGAAGAAGCAGAAAATGCCAGAACTTTTCCTGTTCCCGGAGGAATGATAAAAACGGTTCACCCTGACGCTCCTCTTCTGGGTACCCGGACTTTTGCCTTTGATGGCATGAATGAACTCAAGTTGTTCTTTGACCAGTTTAAAGGCACCTATGAAAACCTCTTTCTTGAAGTGCTGGCCTGTGAGAACGGGTGTATTAATGGACCGATAATGCGACATATCAGTAATCCCGCTTTTAACCGGCTGAATTTTATTCAACAGCTTGAGATATCAGAACAACCTGAGGAAAAAAAATATAATCTTCCCCTCAAGGTTGAGAGGAAGGGGAAAGGTTTGAAAAAGTCCTTGCCAGGAGAGAAACAAATTGAAGATATCCTTGAAGCAATGGGCAAATATACGGAAGAGGATATGTTGAATTGTAACGCCTGCGGTTATTTTACCTGTCGTGATATGGCGATCGCTATTTACCAGGAAAAGGCTGAAATTAATATGTGTGTTTCCTATATGCGTAAACTGGCAGAAAATAAGGCTTCAGCCCTTCTCAAGGCTGATCCCAACGGTATTGTCATACTTAATGAGCGGCTTGAAATAATCTCGTATAATCCTTCTTTTGCCGCAATGTTCCAGATTTCTGAAACAATGAAACCGAAAAAAATGCAGGAGCTTATGCCTGATGACGATTTTTTCGAGGTGTTAACAAAGAACAGGAATATTACCAATAAAACATATCATTTCCCTGAAAATGACCTTACCGTTAAAGTTTCTATTTTCCCCATAGAAAATTACCGTCTCATTGGAGCAATTTTTAATGATATCAGTGAGGAGATTCAAAGTAAACAGGAAGTAGAAAATCTCAGTGAAATTACCATTGCCAATGCCCATAAGGTTATGAATAACCAGATGAAATCGGCACAGCAAATTGCCAAAATGCTGGGCGATGTGACGGCTGATACTAAAATTTTATTGCATGATATGATCAAACTGGCAGAAAAGTTTAAACAATGAGAATTTTAAACCAACGATTTCTTGTCGATTACAACTATAGACAGCTCAACCATTACGGGGAAGAGCTTTGTGGTGATGTGATTGGAGTTCGCGAGGGAGAAAACTTTATGGTGTTTGTCCTGGCAGACGGTCTGGGAAGCGGGATCAGGGCAAACATACTGGCAAATTTGATGGTGGAAATCTCCGAACGTCTTACCACTGGAGGATTGACCATTCAGGAGGTTGTAGAGACTGTGATGGAAACCCTGCCTGTTTGCCCAATCCGCAATATTGCGTATGCTACCTTTACCATTATTCAACTCTTTAACTCCGGTTTTGCCCGAATCTATGAATTTGACAATCCCGAATATCTTCTTTTTCGGAATGGAACAATTCAGGAGGTTTCTAAAAAAGAGCTTGTGATCGGAAACTATCGTATTTTATATAGTGAACAACGCCTTAATGTTCATGATAGCCTTTTTGTTTTCAGCGACGGTATTACTCATTCAGGTATGGGAAAAACCCTTCCCTTTGGTTTGCAGCGTGAAGAAGTGATGAAATTCCTGGGAAAGCAGTTTAATAGGAAAACCCACGAAAAGTATAAGGCTGGGCAGTTGACTGATAAACTCATCCAACACTGTTTAAACCTTGATCTGGGCGAACCTGGTGATGACACCTCTGTTCTGGGAATTATGGTGCGCGAAACTCATAAAGCTGTTATTTTTACAGGTCCTCCTAAGGATAAGGCTCTCGATAAAAAAGCTTTTGATCTTTTCTGGAATCAGCCGGGAGAAAAAATTGTTTGTGGTGGTACTACTTCCTTGATTGTTAGCCGAATGCTCAAAAAGAGTGTCAAAGTACAGCTGGATTCCTTTGAAAAGGATATTCCAGCTATGGCTTCTATTCCCGGTATTGACCTGGCTACTGAAGGTGTGATTACCATGTCCAGGGTGTGTGAAATGCTGGAGGGAAAGCCTGTTCAATATGAAAAAGCTAATGGGGCAGTTAAATTATATCAGCACCTGGTAAAAGCTGATGAGGTGAACATCATAGCCGGTACTGCCATCAATGAAGCCTACCAGAATCCTGAACTTCCTCAGATGCTTTCTCTGCGAAAGAATCTGGTTGATAAACTGGTCGATATTTTACAACATAGATGGAATAAAACAGTCCATCTCACTTATTTTTAAAGGAGCGTGAGATATGAAAAAAACACAGATACGTATTTGTCTGGGAACCAAATGTTACCTTTTCGGAGCTGGTGACCTGGTAGAGACATTCCAGAATCTACCTGAAGAGATTCAAAGCCGGTATGAGTTAGTCACTGTTTCCTGTTTTACGAAATGTGAAAGTCCGGAGGCAAAGACACCCATTATTCAAATCGGGGAGGCATTTTATTATGGTGTCCAGCCGGAGAAGCTTTTAGAGATCCTGAAAAAACACGATAACTAAAGGAGAATCAATACAAATGCTGATAAAAAGCGGAGTAACTATTTTACGAAGAAATATATTTACAATACTTGCGGAAATGGCATTTGAAGACAGGCTGATAGAAGACATTGAAAAAATCCCTCGAATGATTGTTCCGGATGATTCCAAATCTTTTCGTTGTTGTATTCATAAAGACCGGGCTATTATAGGAGAGCGGATAAAAAACATGCTGGGGTTTATTTCTGAAGAATATACTTCGAAAGACCTACGGCAACTGGCGAGACTTGCTATTGAAGAGCCAGTAGAAGACATGGGATTCTGGTTAAAGGCCATTAAAACGGCTTGTGATTCCTGTCCTACCCATAAATATTATATTACCGAGGGATGCCGTAATTGCGTGGCTCATTTATGTCAGCATAATTGTCCCAGAGATGCGATTCAAATAGTTAATAACCGCGCTATGATCAATGAGGAGCTCTGTGTGGAATGCGGGAAATGTGCTGTTGTATGTCCTTTCCATGCGATTATAGAGTTAAAAAGACCCTGTGAGTATGCTTGCCCGGTAAATGCCATCAAAGTCAGTGAAGATAAAAAAGTTCATCTTGATGAGGAAAGTTGTATATTATGCGGTAAATGTATTGTGGGATGCCCATTTGGTGCTATTGAAGAAAAGTCCCAAATAGTCCAGGTTATTCAGGAAATTAAACAAAACACGCCTGTGTATGCCCTTATTGCTCCTTCCATTATCGGGCAGTATTCCGTTATGGCAGATTTTCAGAAAATAAACGGAGCCCTGGAGGCGTTAGGTTTTGCAGGTGTTTTTGATGTTGCAGAAGGTGCTGATGAAACAGTCCTCCATGAAACTACAGAATTTATTGAAAGGAGTCAATCAGATCCTCTTATGACAACTTCATGCTGTCCATCTTTCAAACTTTGCCTGGAAAAAATCTATCCTGATCTTTCTGATTATATATCGGATACGGTCTCTCCCATGGTTTTTGCTGCTCGAAAAGCAAAACAGCAATATCCACACGCTAAAACGGTGTTTATAGGTCCATGCCTGAGCAAAAAACATGAAGCGACGCTATATGATGAAGTTGATTATGTGTTAACATTCGAAGAACTGGCTGCCATGTTTGTTGCTCAGAAAATTGATGTGCTATCGGTGTCGGGAAAACCATTTGAATCTCAGGCTTCTGATCATGCCAGGCTGTTTGCGCAGTCGGGTGGGGTGGCCCAGAATATTCAGGAAAAGCTTGCAGAGAAGGATCATGATAACAGCCGACTGCAGCCGGTTTTTATAAATGGAATTGATAAAGATGGGCTCAAAACTCTCAAGGCTGCATCTTTTGGTAAGTGTGACGGGAACTTTATGGAAGGAATGGCCTGTACATCAGGATGCATAGGAGGACCGCACATCCTTACCGCTCCCAGGGTTACCCGAAAATTACTGGATAAATACCGCTAGTACGTATGCATTGAACAATTGTAAAAACCTCCCTGGAAATAGAACCCTTGAAAAATGTTTTAGATCAATGATACGGGGATGAAACCAGGATAAGTTCGGAAAGAATAAGAAACCAGAAAATTTGCATCGATGGACAGGATATCAGAAAAAATAACCTCATCAGATCCAGAAAAAGAAATGTAACAAGGATTTACAGGGTGAAACAGGATAAGAACAAAAAGATGAAGAATACAGAAAAATATGCATCGATGGACAGGATAGTCAGGATAGGGAAATAAAGACAAAAAAAACCCCGGAAGAATAATG
>PWGE01000107.1 GCA_003554345.1 Candidatus Sumerlaeota bacterium
AAAGAGTGTGGCTTCCTATTGATGCAAAACCTCATTACTATTTCCCGTATAATGGGCAATATCACCGAATGCACAACTTGAGTCGTTCTTCATATACTCATGCCGAGGTCAGGAAGTCTGACCCTGTAATTTTTCTATCAGTTGTTCCGCTTTTTCTTCTACCTGCCGTGTCTCTTCCTCCAGGCCTTTTACGAAGGAATTCTCTTCATAGGTGCCGCGTACCGCAAGAAAGTCTTGCTCTTTCGTTTCCTCATCTCCATCGATACCAAAACCAATCGTACTGGCAGAATCAAACTCTTTTTCCGCGTCTTTTTTAATCATATTATTAAATTTCACGGTGGCTTTTTTCCATTCCTTAATGATAGTTACCAGTTGTTCGTCAGTGAGATCAGCAGGTTTAGAGCCGTACATTTCTTCAATCAGAGCGGCCGCCCATTCCCAGTTTTTCTCGTCATAACGGTGATAGATATTGCGGAATTTTTCCTCAAGGTTGGAAAGAGAGTTGATTTCTCCCTCTTTAACCTCTCTTTGCAGAGCTTGCAGGTTAGTGCGGGTAAGAAACATACCTGCCATATCCACCCACTCTTCGAGTTGGGCATTTTCAGCTTTCAGGGCATCCTGCCGACTCTCAGACTTCTCCAGCTGTTTAATCAGCTGATTACCAAGATAGATGGCAAAGGCAATCTTATAATACTTGGCACAGGTTCTCATCAACACCCGTTTTATTTCTATACCCTTGTAACGAACGAACTTCTGACTCTTAGGGGTGTTTTTAGACAAGTCTTTCAAAACATTATACCCCTTTACCACGCGACTGATGATATAGGGACTGAAGAGGTCAAAGTGAAGCAGGTCGAGCCTGTCAGGATCCTTCCGTCGGTCACGGTTGGGCCATTTTTCACTGTCCCGCTTGGTGCCCACGGTAAACAGGTTCATAGCAGGCGTCAGCATGCTTTTTCCTTCCTCTTCTGTAATATAACTAAAAGGAAATTCAGAAGTATCACAATTCACATAATGCTTTCCGGTTATTACTGAAAAAGCACCAATACGACAGGGCCAGAGAAGATATGAAAATGAACCGGTTTTGGATCCGCGCTCCATAATACCCTGATGAAGGGGACCCAGTTTATACATATGATTGCTCTGATTAGTACCACTTCCCGCATTATAAAAAGAATACAGAGCAGCAATGAGAAGGGTGGACTTATGGTGAGTTACGGTATAAGGTCCAGCAAAAACACTCACAGCTTCACCATGCATTCCTTCGGCATTGGCAAAAAAGCAACTGCTTTCTGCAGAAAACTGCGTGGCTATCTTTACTCCCTGCCCCACAAAACATTGTTTGAGTATGGCACCGCTTTCAACAGTGGAACCTGAAAGCACAATACATTCTTTCATGCTCACGCCATCTCCAATTACTGTGGGGTGATGAGGACTACTGGCAACAGTTCCTTCTTCCAGAAGCAGGGCTCCCTGTATTTTCGCCTGTTCTCCAATCTTCATATTGATCATCGTTTGAGTATTAGAGATACAAGCTCCCCGTCCAATGATACCACTATCAGATTTTTTCTCCTGGACATAAGAATTCACCATTTTAAGGAGATTATTTGTAAACGCCTCATCATCACGATAGAAACAGAGCATATAAGCAATTTGGGAAGATAGACGATCAAAGATAGGAATCTCACGACCCCCTCCTTCATTGACCACTTCTACTTCTACACCGTTCCCGAAAGTCGTCTGTCCGGTCACGGCCAATGTTCCTACATTTTCTATAACTGCTTCTTCTTCAACATGATAGCGGGAAAGAGAGTTGACCCTGCTTATGCGTACTTTATCTTCAACAGTCACATCGTGGAGACTGGAATGATAGATACCGGCATCCTTCTCCACGCCAGCAGGACCGGAAAGCGTTCCTTCCAGTTTGCCCAGTTTTATTGCACCTCTAAAAGTGCTGAACCAGACACTGTCGGTGACAAAATCTTCACTCACCTTTACCTGTTCCCATTGGGGACTCCAGCATCCCTGTTTTTCCAGTTGTTGTATTTCTTGCGTTGTCAGGCTCCGATAACTCATATTTTCACTCCCTTTGCTTAAATTTGCGGTAAGTTTTCCAGGTTTTTGGCTTCAATATCTTTAAAATAATTTACCGTTCCCACTTTCAGTTCCATGGTAGCTTCCTCATCACAGCAAATCATGCCATGGGGATGCAACTGCAACGCAGAGACCGTCCACATGTGATTTACACCGTCTTCAACCACTTTTTTCAGGGCATGGGCTTTCTTAAATCCATTGACTATAATCAGTACTTCCCGGGCATCCATAACGGTTCCTACTCCTACAGTAAGAGCGTGCTTGGGCACCCGATTTATATCTCCATCAAAGAAACGGGAATTAGCCAGAATGGTATCATAGGTAAGAGTTTTTATACGGGTACGGGAAGAGAGAGAGGAACCAGGTTCATTAAAAGCAATGTGCCCGTCCGGACCGATCCCTCCCAGAAAGAGATCGATACCACCGGCTTTTTGAATTCTTTTTTCATATTCTTCACATTCTTTTTCTAAATCATCCGCATTTCCATCAGGTATGTTGATGTTTTCTTTTGGTATATCGATATGGGAAAACAGATTTTTCCACATAAAGTAGTGATAGCTTTGAGGATGATCTTCTGCCAGACCAATATATTCATCCATATTAAAGGTCACCACATTTTCAAAGGACACCTCACCTTCCGTATAAAGGTCGACCAGCTCTTTATAGGTGCCAAGAGGAGAAGAGCCTGTCGGCAAACCCAGTACGAAAGGTTTATCTTTAGTGGGTTTCGCATCCTTTATTTTTTTCACGACATAGTGGGCGACCCACTTACTGAGCATCGAGTAGTTTTCGTATATTAATATTCTCATGGGAATATTCCTCCTTGTAAATTTATCCGGATTAAATCAGGATTCGAGCATCTGCGACATAGCATCCTTTACCCTCTTCCTGAACAAGCATTGGATTAATATCGAGTTCCTTTATTTCGGGAAAATCATCCACCAGCTTTGACAGTCTTACTATAGCATCCTTCAGAGCCGCAATATCCCGAGGTGCCTGACCACGCACTCCATACAGTATTTGTGAGCCGCGGATTTCTGAGAGCATCTTTTCGGCATCATCTTCAGAAAGTGGCGCCACCTTAAAGGTAACATCTTTAAACACTTCTACGAAAATGCCGCCCAGTCCAAACATCACCACACCCTTAAAAGATGGGTCCTGCTTCGCACCAAGAATAACTTCTTCACCGGAGGTAACCATTTGAGTAACAAGAATACCATCTATCTTTGCATCAGGGTTGTGGTCTTTCACCTTTTTCATAATAGAGTTATAAGCATCTTTCGCTTCCTGGTCATTTTCAATATTCAGGACTACTCCTCCAATGTCGGACTTATGAACCACATCATCAGACATAATCTTCATGACAACAGGATACCCAATTTCCTGCGCATATTGTGCCGCTTCTTCTTCATTTTTCGCCACTTTGCTTTTCAGCACAGGAAGCTTATAAGCCTGCAGTATCTTCACAGCTTCTGCCTCAGGCAAATAGTTGCGCCCTTCTTTTTTTGCTTCCGAAAGCACTTTTTCTGCCGCTTCTTTATCAACGTCTGAAAGAGCGGGAACCTCCTTCTTTTTCTTTTTCAAGTATTCTTTAAACTGATAGACAGTAGCCAGGGAACGAGCCATTGATTCAGGGAGCAGATAATGAGGAATACGGTTGCGCTGAAGCACGTCCACCCCTTCAGCCACATCAGCTTCTCCCATAAAAGAAGCAAAGACCGGTTTATCATAATGACTTGAAACCTTGGCCACTTCACGTGCTATAAGGTCTATTTCAGTCATAGATTGCGGAGTCAGGATAACACAAACACTGTCCACGTTATCATCTTTAAAAGCAGCTGAGAGGGCCACATTATAGCGATCGGCTCTTGCATCACCAATCACATCGACCGGGTTTTTAATATTGGCTGTCTTAGGCAGGCTCTTTTTCAAAACTTTTGTTGTTTCTTCAGAAAAATCTGCCAGTTCCAATCCACCTTCTATGGCAGCATCTGTGGTAAGCACACCAGGCCCACCGGCATTGGTAATAATCGCCATACGATTGGATTTAGGAACCGGTTGATAGGCAAAAGCAATAGCCTTATTAAACATTTCTTCCAGATTGTCACATCGTATCATACCAGCCTGCTCGAAACCGGCATCGCAAATCTCATCGCTTCCCGCCAGAGAACCGGTATGAGAAGCAGCAGCGGCGGCTCCTTTGCTGGTTCGTCCGGCTTTCAGTACCAGTATCGGTTTTCCGCTTTCCCTGATAACATTTTCAGCAGCCTCCAACAGTCCCTTGCCGTCAGAAACCTCTTCCAGATAAAGGAGAATGACCTTTGTTCGCGGATCATCACGCAAATAATAGAGAAGGTCTATTTCACTGATATCCGCCTTGTTGCCAAAGCTGACAAACTTGGAAAAGCCAATATGACGAGAATAAGCATAGTCAAGAACAGCTGTACATAATGCTCCACTTTGAGAAAGAAATCCAATACTGCCATCTTCAGGCATTCTTCGGGCAAAAGAGGCGTTCAAACGCACCTTGGGGTCGGGATTGATCACTCCCAAACAATTCGGCCCGATAAAAGACATGTCATATTTTTCAGCAATTTGCTTTATTCTTTTTTCGCGCTCTACGCCAACCCCGCCAACTTCCTTAAAGCCGGCAGATATAACAATAACACTTTTTATACCTTTCTGTCCGCACTGCTCCAGTGCAAGATGACATACCGAGCTGGGAAAGACCAGGATCGCAAGGTCTACTTCATCAGGTATATCAGTAACATATTTATACGCCTTGACGCCTGCAATATAACGTTCACCAGGACTGACCGGAAAAACTACGCCATTAAACTCTGCCTTAAGAATATTGTTAACAATATCGAACGGTACTGTCCCCTTGACCTTATTCGTCCCGACAATTGCAATAGACTCGGGATAGAAAATATTTTGAATGTTTTTTTGATGTACTTCAGCTCTTGTCGCCATAGTTAAGCCTCTCCTTTTTTAACTGATATTTTTTGGCAATAAATGAATTAATCTACGTATTCTCCAATAAAATTAATAGCATCCTCTACATTTTGCACTTCAAGTGCCTTATCTTCATCCATTTCAATGTCAAATTCCTCCTCAAAAGATGCCACCAGTTCCAGACTCTGTGCAGAATCAGCTCCTAAGTCAAAAATGAAATTTGCGTCGTCAGAAACTTCATCCGGATTTACATCCAGAACCTTTCCCACGACCTTCTTAACCCTTTTTGCAAGTTCACTTCGTTCCATAATTACTTCTCCTTTCTTTCATTGTTTTTTTGATGCATAAACAATCTGGTTTAGATTATATAAGGCAATGTTTTGAAAGTCAAGAAAAAAGAGCTTTTTTTGAGAAAGTTTTTTTAAAATAAATATTTAGTTTCTCATTTCTCGTTTTGATGACGAATTGATACAAATATTAATAAAAAAAATATGGGGCGACTTTTAAATTGGCGGGGTTATAATAGTAAATATACAAATATGTTTTTCAAATATTTTCAAAAGAAAAGGCGATCATCATTTCAAGTATAGTCCCTTTTATAGCACTAAAAAACAATACACCTGTTTTCATCTTTTGTCTTACTTGCATTCAGCAGTAAATCCTTAAAAAAGGTCTATGTTTTCATTATATCGAACCAATGAAGGTAAAAGAAGTGTTCAAAGAAGAAAAGCCACATTATTCTTTCGCGGCGCCGACGAAAAAAGCCCCGTTTTTTCAATTTTTGCGCTATTTTCTTTTTTGAGGAGTTCGGCGCATAACCAGCGTTTTCCTTGAGAAAAGAGGTTTTTACGTTAGGATATTACTGACAAATCCCACCGGAGAGATGGCTGAGCGGCTGAAAGCGCCTCACTCGAAATGAGGTGATCCCTCACGGGATCCGGGGGTTCGAATCCCCCTCTCTCCGCTGATTCTGTTTATTCCCGCCCATCTTCCTATTCTTTTCTTTCTGAAAGAAAACTTATTACACCCTAAGGCACTCTATCACAAAGAACTCTTCTTGTTAGTTGCCATGGGAAGGAAGAACTCTTTCATCCTGGCAGATCTTCTTTTAAGAGACCACTTTTTCTTGTAAGACTGTAAAAGTTTTTTTCCTGCCAAAAACGCTGAAAAATGAACTGTTTTATTTACGTTGCCGGGTACACGCCATGGTAGTATGATCCAGCTTTTTACCTAAAAATGGCTTTAGTAACAGAAAATTATGAGAAAGAATCTTAAAAAACCGACAGATCTCCCAGATAATATTAACTGGAAAGCCTTTCATAAACAAACCCCAGGTAAGATTTTTACGAAGGGTATATAAACGGTTAAAGTATGCCTGAGCTTCAATTATTTTATCCTGGCGATAACTCTGTCGTCGATAATGATATGCCACCAGATTGGGAGAACCTATACACACGAACCCTTTTTGAGAAAGGCGAAAAGCAAGGTCTGCATCCTCATAATAAAGGAAAATTTTCTCATCAAAAAGATAGCCATCTTCCTTTTTCACTTCCCGAAGATGAGAGAGACGATAGAACGCCATAGCCCCCGTGCAACCGAGCACTTTCCTTTCTTTTTTCACAAAAGACATATCCTTACCCGCTCCCAGGTCAGCCGGTCGCAAGGTAAAAGGATTATAGGTAATACCCATACTATCGATAGTGCCCCTCAAAGGATGCAATAAAAGGGGAGCCACCCCGGTAAGTTCTTTTTTTTCATTCATCAGTTGCATTGCCCTGGATAAAAACGACCTGTCTTTAATAAGAGTATCAGGATTGGCAATGAAAAGAAACCTGGTTTTTAAAAAGGGTTCAACCAGATTAATGGCTTTTCCAAAACCAGCGTTCTCTTTCAAACACACCAGGCAGAAGTACTTTTTTTTTCTCAACTGGTGTAAAATCGCCAGGGTGCCATCATTGGAATTGTTGTCAATAACAATCAGGTTAAAAGGTTTATCCTGGGAAAACAAACCATTCAGACAGGGGGTAATAAATTCTTTACTGTTATAGGTGACCAGTAGAACCGTTAATGTATTGCTCATGACAGGAATCTTCAGTTATTGTAACAATGCTGACGGCATCTTCAGCTACAAGTCGGAAAATTGCGTTTTGTTCTCCATTGTAACGTCAAAATTTAAAAAAGAAACGCTGAACAAAAACCTTCAACATACTGTCATTTTTTGCTTTAAGTCCAGCATTTCACCTGGAGTGAAAATATATACCCATTAGTTCCGTGTATAAATTGAAAAACACCGAAGACAGCCTATTTGAAAAAGTGCCCCATAATGCTAATATGCATAGAAGATATTTCCAGGAACAGGTCTCTCATGGATAAAAAAGTATGGCAACCTTTTACATTAGAAGACAGGCAATATTACTCATGGCAAATAGGAAACCTCCAGCTGCACTTTTACAAAGAGAAAGATGAATTTTCACTTGCCACAGAACAAACTGAAGAAGCCCTGTCACCTGTTCATACGAATAACAAGCCTGAAGAAGGACTGGAATGGAAACGCTGGATAATATGTGAACACTTTAGAAGTCTGCAGTTTTTCCCTGTTATGCCTGACCGACCCCTCGTCGTAAAAACTGAAACCCCTTTAAGTTTATTACCGAGATGCCATGAAAGTTTTTTTATTTCTATACCGTTATGGATACAAATAGTACTGAACAAGAAATATATACTCACCGAACTTCCGACAGTTGTTCTTTCAAACACCTGGTTTGGAAGTCCTTTTGATGGTATTCTAGCCTATCCTGTCAAATCTCCCGCTGCCACATCTCTTTCTTCCACTGACATAAAAAGCAACAACGTTGTGTGTCCATTGTCTGTGCAAAATCACTCATCAGAAAACTTTGATTTTGTGAGGCTGTGTGTGTATACGGATAACCTGGCAATTTTTCAAGGTGCCACTCATTTATGGACCAATAACGTATCTGTTCACATTGAAGGAATCCAGCAAGCTGCTCGATTTGATGTTTCTTCGGCAAAGCCACAATACGAGTCAATAGTTAAAACTCTCAGCAAACCCCGACAGCATCCTGCTAAAGGTTTGAGCAAAAAAATATTTTCCGATTTAAAATTTTTTAAGTTCTAAAGCAAAGAGGAGGCTCTCCATGGAGATTCAATCTCTCATTAACTGGCTGCACTATCCTGTTGTTGCTCAGGTTTTGCGAATCCTGGTTATCCTGGTTATTGGTCTCCCCTTCATAAAATTTTTATCTAAAATAACCGGTAAAGCCGCCGGAAAGAGGTTTACAGCTCAGATCCAGATGTTAATCCAAAAAGGGATACTTTACGGAGGCATCATTCTCCTTCTTATCACCATCCTTCATGAACTGGGCTTTAACCTCACCACCTTACTGGGAGCAGCAGGTATAGTAGGAGTGGCCATTGGTTTTGCCTCTCAAACCAGTTTCTCAAACATCATCAGCGGTCTTTTTTTAATATCAGAAAAGCCTTTTGAAATCAATGATATCATTCAGGTTGGCAACACCTTTGGAGTGGTAATGTCTATAGACCTGCTTTCAGTGAAGCTGAAGACCTTCGACAACCGGTTTGTCCGGATTCCCAATGAAACCCTGATTAAAACGGAAATGATCAACATTACCCGTTTTCCCATCCGGCGCATGGATATTGAACTGGGAGTAGCCTATAAGGAAAACATCAGGCGGGTCATTGATATCCTGAAAGATATCGCCAATAAAAACCCCTATTGCCTGGATGAACCGGAACCGCTCATCTTCTTTGATAACTTTGGAGACTCTGCTTTAAATATTCAGTTCCGTCTCTGGTTTGTCAAAGAAAACTTCTTTGACCTGAGAACCACTATTTTCGTTGAAGTCAAGGAAAGGTTTGATGAAGAAGGAATAGAAATCCCCTTTCCACATCGTACAATCTACACCGGCGAAGCAACGCAACCTTTTCCGGTTCAGATAAATCCAGAAAAAACAAATGAAGAATGAACATGAAAAAACACCAAAAATCAGCTCATGGTATTATTTTTGATCTGGACGGAACCCTGTTAGATTCTCTGAAAGATATCGCACTTTCCCTGAACTGGGTACTACAGAGCAGGGGCCTGCAGACTTTTCCCATTGAAAGTTATCGTTACTTTGTGGGAAGTGGTCTAAGAGAACTGCTTTACAGGGCATTACCGGAGACAACTCTTGATGAGAGAATGGTAGAAGAATTTGCCAATGATTTCAGAAAAATATATCTTATCCAATGGAAAGAGAACACAAGGCCTTATGCAGGGATTATTTCGCTTCTTGAGAAGCTCAATGCCATGCAAGTCCCTTTAGCCATTCTTTCTAACAAACCCCATGACTTCACCTGCAGAATAGTCAAAGAATGCCTTTCAACAAGGTATTTTCAACCAATATACGGTGCCCGGGAAAATGCCCCCAAAAAACCTCATCCTGATGCTGCTCTTCAAATTGCTGCTGCCTGGAATCTTGACCCCCGAAACATCCTTTTTATAGGGGACACTCCCGTTGACATGGAAACCGCCCGGAAAGCCGATATGGTTCCCATAGGAGTGGCATGGGGTTTTAGAACCATCAAAGAACTCCAGGAAAGCGGAGCATCTGCTATTTTACATCAACCCCATCAGCTGCTTGAAAAATTTTTTGCCAGGCAAGAAAAAAACAATGATTTTGTCTGATTGATGCAGATCCTGTACTACCTTCAATATACATAGTTAAAAAAAAAGGACTGAAAAAGGGGTGTGGTACAGCCTTTTTGTGGTGCTTTTCTGCAGAAATCAACCTGACACACCTTGCCTGTCGACAATGAAAACGGCAACCCCGGAATACTGAAAATACAAGCCCCTGCTATTTTAATAATATGTAAAGGGATTACGGTGAGACATGACACAGAATCACTTCAGCAGAAATATCTCTGAGGAAGTTCCTCATGCCGACGTACCCGCCGGCGTCATCACAGAAGAAAAACATCTGGACTTACACGGACTGACATGTACTGACACGGACAATATGGACAGAACTATAATAAGATCAAACGGACAAATCAGTCATATCTTTTTTCTCAGGAAAATACGATTTTTTAGCTGACTTCTGTTGGCCTTCTGCTGAATGCTAAATGTTATTTTCAGGGCAGCCTTAGCTGATTCTGCCAGGGGCGAACTTTCAGAACTCCGAAAACACACAGAATCCGGACAAGAACGCAAAGTTAAAAAAGCCAGTAAAAAAGGCGCTGACAAACTTTTTGAAAGAAACGTCAAATTATATCAGGGTAGAAACGCAATATTTTGCGTCTCAAAAAAGTTTTATTTTCAGAGGAGTCCCATGCCAACTCAGAGTTGGCGCCACCAATGATGAAAATAAAAAAATCCAGAAAAAGAAAGTATCACGCAAAGCCCGCAAAGTCGCAAAGAAAACAAAGAATCAGTCAAGATCGTAAAAGATAAAAAAGCACGCAAAGTCAAAAAAGCTCGCAATAAAGACCATTACAAACATTTTGAAAGAAATGTCAAATTATCTCAGGGTAGAAATGCAATATTTAGCGTTTCAAAAAGGTTTTATTTTCAGAGGAGTTTTTCATGTCAGCACGAGCGCTAACGCCACCAACAATGAAAATAAGAACAAGATGCCGATTCGGAGATCGGCGCTCCCGGGAAAACGGCAAGCCCATAGTTAAGTGAAAGGTTTTTTACCAATGTATATTTTATTTTGAAAAGTTTAGATTCAGAGGAAAATAAACCACGAAAAGCACGAAAGAACACGAAATAAAGATAATATTATGTTTACCGGTGCTAATTTTCTGTCTTCCTGAAAGTTCACTCTGTAGGATTTGCGGCCTTTGTTTTTTACTCCAAATATTCTTTCTGTGGTATTACTTTGCGGGCTTCGCGAGCTTTGCGTGATGCATTTCTTATTCTTTGTTCCTTCCCATTCTGAGTACAGTCTTCTGAATTCTGACTCCTCAGGGCTTTCTATTTTCAGAGGAGAATATACCACGAAAAAAAGATAATATCATATTTTCTCTGGCATCCTGTTTCACCCTGTCAATCCCTGTTACATCTCTTTTCCGGGTCAGATGAGATCATCTTTTTTCTGATATCCTGTACATCCTGTGCATCAATGCAAATTTTCTTGTTTCTTATTCTTTCCAGACTTATCCTGGTTACATTCCCGTATCATCGATGCAAAACATCTTTTCCAGAGTTCTATTTTCAGAGGAGGGCCTTTTACTTTTTTTGCACCTGTATTCCCTTTTCATCCAATAATAGCTGAGCCATGGGGGTAATAATGGCATCAGCCGGTACAGTAAGAACACGCCTGCCTTGCTGTATTTCTTTCTCTACATATTCCACGTTTACCAATGGTCGCTGGTTTTTCAGGGTGGTTCGTGAAGGAAGATAGGATTTTTTTAAGAAAAACCCCTTCTTATATTTGCCGGATTTTTTATCACGGGAGACCATGTTATTTTCCGTGATAATATCTACAATGGTATCTGTCACTAATTTTTGCACTCAGCTTACCCCTGAAGAAACCGTTTCATTATAAACATACAATACTTCTCTCTGCCAGTCATCAAACTCTATTTTGCAGTATTTTTAAACTGCTCTTCTTTCAGAAAATATATCTATCAGGCAATTATTTGCCCTTTTTCTGACCACTACCGGACAGATAACCCTCCAGATCATTATGAGGACGAGGAATGACATGGGCGCTGACCAGTTCACTCACCTTTCGGGCAGCTTCAGAACCTGCTTCTACTGCAGCTCTTACTGCTCCCACTTCGCCTCTTACCATGGTAGTAACATACCCGCGGCCGATTTTTTCGTATCCGGCCAATTCTACTTTAGCTGCCTTGACCATTGCATCGGAAGCCTCTATCATACCCACAAAGCCAATGGTTTCAATAAGTCCCAGAGCTTGTTTTGTTTCCGCCATTTGTGTAATCCTCCTTTATTCATTCCTTTATTTTTATTACTCTGTGTTTTTCAAAATCAATAAAATCAAATTTCTTCGACTTCCTCTTATGTCTTATCATCTTCTGATTGCCGCATTCTGCCCTCGTACTATAAATAAAAAACAAAGACGTTTTTAATATGTACTTGTCGATTCTTTACCACTGACAATTGCTACTGAAGCAGAAGCGCCAATACGGCTGGCCCCTGCTTCCACC
>PWGE01000167.1 GCA_003554345.1 Candidatus Sumerlaeota bacterium
ATGGAAATCAAGGACGGTCTGAGTGAAGGCGAGCACGTCGTCCTTGATGCCATGGCAATGCTGGATTAAAAAATGCGAGAGATTGTACGGATACAGGATATTCGTAAGACATATTTTCTGGGACCGGTTACCCTGCCGGTATTGAAGGACGTAAACCTTTCTTTTCCGGAAGGGAGTTTTACCGCCATCATGGGACCTTCAGGTTCAGGAAAGTCCACCCTTCTTAACCTGCTGGGGTGCCTGGACCGTCCCACTGAGGGCAAGTATTTGCTGGAAGATGTTGATGTGTCGACCATGGATGATGATGCCCTTTCTGCCATACGTAACACCAGGATAGGTTTCATTTTCCAGTCGTTTAATCTTATCAGCAGTTTGAACGTGCTGGAGAACATAGAAGTGCCGCTGTTTTATCAGCATCTGGGAAAACAGGAGAGTAGAAGAAGGGCAAAAGAGCTGGCAAAGTCCGTGGGACTGGGACATCGGTTTAACCATTATCCCAATGAACTATCCGGAGGAGAATGTCAGCGGGTGGCAATAGCCAGGTCTCTGGCAAATAATCCGGCAATCATCCTGGCAGACGAACCGACGGGTAATCTTGATACGAAAACGGGAGAAGAGATTCTTCATCTGATAGAGAATTTGCATCAGGAGGGAAAGACAATAATAATGGTAACGCATGATCCGGAGATAGCGTTGGAGAGTGAGCGGACAGTCCATCTTCGGGATGGAGAAGTGGAGAGAATTGAGGAGCATAAAGGAAGATGATAAGTCTGGCATTAGCGCATAGAATCTTTTTGCTGGGAATGAAGAGTATCTGGAGGCGAAGACTGCGTTCATTGCTGACGGTACTGGGAATAATATTTGGAGTGAGCTCCGTAATAGCCATGCTTGCCATAGGAGAAGGGGCGGGTCATGAAACGCAGGAGCAGATTCGCCAGATGGGAAGTCGGAATATTATTATTAATAGTATTAAACCCCCTGAGGAAGAACAGGTCTCTGCTGCCAATGCTTCCCGGATAAATGAATACGGGCTGGAATATAATGACGCGAGAGTTTTACAGTCTACTATTCCTCATGTAAATGTCCTGGTACCTCAGCGGCTCATAAGGAGTCGGGCATTATATCGTCGTCGTCGGATTGATGCCAATCTTGTCGCTTCTGTTCCCTGGATGCCGGCAGTTGCTAATCAGGAAGTTGTGCGGGGGCGTTTTTTTACCCATCCGGAAGTGGAAACCAGAAAGAATGTCTGTGTTATTACCACTGATTTAGCGCAGCGTATTTTTCTCTTTGAGGATCCTGTGGGACGAACAATAGGTGTAGGAGGCAAGAGTTTCCGCGTGATAGGCTTGATAGAACCTCCAACAGGTGGTGGCAGTGGTGGGTCCACACGTAATATCTATGCACCCCTGACTACCGTTCAGGAACGGTACGGAGACATTATCCTTGATACTACCGGTGGAAGTAGGGAGATAGAGAAGGTGGAAATTCACCGCCTGGTGGTGGAAGTAGATGAACTGGAAAACGTTCTGCCGGCTGCTGAAATAATCGAAAATGTGCTTTCCCGGCGCCGGAATGAACAGGATTATGAAATTATCGTGCCCCTGGACCTGCTGGCACAGGCCGAGAGAACCCAGTGGATCTTCAATATTGTGCTGGGTTCGATAGCCGCTATTTCGTTGCTGGTGGGAGGTATAGGTATAATGAATATCATGCTGGCAACGGTCACAGAGCGTACAAAGGAGATAGGAATCCGGCGGGCGTTAGGAGCACGAAAAAAGGATATATTGATACAGTTTGTGATGGAAACGGTATTGCTGGCAGGTATTGGAGGAGTAGTTGGATTGGTCATAGGTATTGCTGTGCCTTATATTATCACCTATCTGTCAGGATTAATGACAATTGTCCAGCCGTGGTCTTTGCTGCTGTCTTTTGGCATATCATTGATGATAGGCCTGGTATTCGGCATATATCCGGCAGTGCGGGCGGCTAATATGGATCCCATTCAAGCCCTTCGTTTTGAATGAAAAATTTTTTACCTGTTCTGCTGAAGTATTGGAAGTAAAATGTTTTTCTTCTGACCCGATCAAAGAATACATGGCATCTAATTCTCTACTTCTGTGTGAAAGCAGAAATACCCTGATTTTTTCTCTGCAATTATGAGGAAAACTATGGGTCTTTTATGTTTTTTTGGGAATATTGCCAGGATGAAATATGTACAGGTGCATTGTTACTGGTTGGTTTCCTCACAACCTGCTCTGAGATAACTTTTAGCAGTCAGTAGTCAGCTGAAAAATTGCGTTTTCCTGAGAAAAAAGAAATGACTGATTTGTCCGTTTGGTCTTATTGTAGTTCTGTCCATATTGTCCGTGTCAGTCCCTGTAAGTTTACTTATTTTCTTCCATGGTGGCGCTAGCCCTCGCGCTGGCGTGAATAACTCCTCTGAAAATAAAACCCTGGAAAAGAGGTTTTACATCGATGATACGGGGATGAAGTCGAGATAAGTCCAGAAAGAATAAGAACCCAGAAAAATTTGATAGAGTAGAGAGCAGCTTTCGTCTATCGACTGTCACTGCTCCCCCTCTTCAAACCGGACGTGCGGATTTCCCGCATCCGGCTTTCCTGTAGTCTCTCGGCTTGGGCATTCACAATTCACTTGTTCCTCCTATAATTCAGCAAAC
>PWGE01000278.1 GCA_003554345.1 Candidatus Sumerlaeota bacterium
AGGCGCTCATGCCATCGTAGAGGACAATGGAGCTATGGAATTGAAGAAAGTGCCTGGCATTCAACCTGGCAAAAAGCGGTAGAAAAATGGACTCATGTTGCAGTAAAATGGGAGGAAGGAAAGGCTATTCTTTATATAAATGGATATCCTCTTCAGGAAAAAGGGTACGATTCTTATAAGTTGCTTAAGGATTTAACGTTGGGCGCTTATGGGGGTACAAGCTTTTATTATAATGGTAAAATAGAAGATGTACGCATTTATGAAAGAGCTCTGAACACGTCGGAAATTCATGCCCTGGCATTTTCAGGGGAGTATCATGCCAGTTTTCGCATCAGTCGTGACGGTGAACCGGTTATTCTTTCCAATCCTGAAGGAGAAGTGAGTGATTATGTACCGGCCATTGTGCTGGAAAGAAATGAATCCTATGCTCGTATGGAAGATGGAGGAGAGGAGTGGAAACGCTTTGGAGGTTTGATGGAGCTGGATTATGCTGGTACTACGCCGGGTTTTACAAATGAAGAAAGTGTCAGACGAATTGATCCTCCTCAATTTTCTCATGAAGGAGGTTTTTATGAAGACAGTTTTGAGTTGGAACTTTCTCACCCTGATGAGGAAGTGAAAATATTATATACGTTAGATGGTTCTAAACCTCATCCGAATAATTTAGATGGGCAAACCTATTATGTTAAACAGGAATATCCCGATGGAGAGTTAGCGCCACGAGAAATAAAAACTGAAAAGTATGAAGATAAGATACCTGTAGAAAGTCGCATCGGTGACTCTAATGATATTTCTTTAATTCGAACAAGTCTGAGTTTTGCTCCGCCACGCGATGAGGTTTTCAAGTCAACGGTAGTTCGTGCCCGTGTGGTTACATGTGAAGGATATAGCCCAATAGAAACTCAAACTTTTTTTATAGGGGACAATGTAAAACATCGTTATGAAATGCCAGTCATATCTCTTTCAGTTGATGAAAACCAGCTCTTTTGTTTTGAAGAAGGAAAGTATGTGCCTGGCAATCATTATGATGAGGATAATCATCGTCGGACAGGGAATTTTTATCAAAGAGGTCGAGAATGGGAGAGTTATGCAGATATAGAGTTTTATGAATCGGACGGTAGCCTGGGTTTTGCTCAGAGTATTGGCTTGAGAGTACATGGAGGTGCTTCTCGCTATCTTCGGCTCAAATCTTTTAGGATATACGCTCGGGATGACTATGATCTTAACAAGGACTCTATCAACTACGAAGTTTTTCCAGGTCTGACTAAAGGCGAAGGATCTGAGGTTTTAACTACTTTTTATAGGTTGGTTTTGCGAAATGGGGGGCAGGACTTGAAATATTCTTATTTTAAAGATGGTATGATTCAAAGATTAACCAGACATCTGGAATATAATAACACGAGTTATAGACCTGCGGCAATATTTGTAAATGGTGAATACTGGGGAATAATGAATATACGGGAGAGGTATGATGATCGTTATATAAAAACTCATTATAATATTTCTCCACAAAAGGTGGCAATGCTCGAGGATGATGTGGTACTTAATGAAGGTAAACAAGAAGATCTGGAGGATTATAAGAAAATACTAAATTTCGTCAGAAATAATAATTTAAAAAAAGAAGACAATTTTGAATATCTAAATACATTAATTGATACGGAAAGCCTTTTGCAATATTATGCTGTAAACTTATATATTGCCAATTGTGATTGGCCTCATAATAATAATGATTGGGGGAAAAAAAGAAAAGATTCACCTGATCTTGATGCCAACTATAGTTATGATGGGAGATGGAGGTGGATGATGCATGATTTAGATGGTTCATTTGGATATCCCTATGCTGGAGATAAAGCTAAATATTGGCAGGATACTTTGAGTTTTCATGAGGGTACTAATAATAATGAGGTAGTATTTTATAGCTTACTTGATAATTTAAATTTTAGGAATCATTTTATTCAGTTTACAGCTGATCTTATGAATAGCACTTTTAATTCCAATAGGGTGTTGGAAATTATAGAAGGTAAAAGAGCTGTGTTGTATCCAGATATAAAAGAACATATTTCTCGTTGGAGACTGACTGGCGGTAGTATGGAAGGTTGGGAATCAGAGATAAATGTTTTACGTGAATTTGCCCAAAAACGTCCAGAATATATGACCCAGCACACGCTGGACTACTTTGATCTTTCCGGTACTGCTGAGGTTACAATAGATTCGGATTATGAAAAGGGTTCTGTGAAAATTCATACTCTTCATATTACAGAAGACCTTCCCGGTATAGAAAATCCTGATCAACCTTATCCGTGGGAGGGTACATATTTTAAAGAGGTTCCTGTTACAATTGAAGCCAATTCCCGACCCGGTTATCGATTTGCCGGCTGGGAAGGTATTGACTCAGAAGAATCAGAAGTCACGCTGGAACTGGAAGAGGATATAGAAATCAAGGCTATTTTCGAAGAGAATACCGACGATCCGAAGGTAGACGTCCCCGATGATCACCTGCGCTATGAGATATACCAGGTGCTGGATAAGGATATGGATGATCCTCTTCTGCAAAGCGACATGGAAGAGCTGACTGAACTGGATGTGCGCGATTATGCCATCCGGGACCTGGAAGGACTGCAGTATGCGGCGAATCTGGAGGAGCTTAATATTCGCGATCAGGGTCTTACC
>PWGE01000055.1 GCA_003554345.1 Candidatus Sumerlaeota bacterium
CCCTGACCTCGCTTATCCTTTTTACCGGTGCTGTCCTTAACCCGGTTTTCCCGGAAGCAGCTGATCTTACCCGGCAAACAACTCCCACCGGCAACCAGGAAACACAAGCAAACCAACAGTGGCAATGGCAAAACCCCCTGCCCCAGGGTAACCGGATAAACGATCTCACCTGCCAAAACGACCTGCTGGTAGCCGTAGGCGAAAAGGGCACCATTTTAACCTCCTCCACCACCAATAACACCTGGAACACCATAGATTCCGGCACCGAGGCCGATCTTAAAAGCATCACCACAAGCAGCGACCTGTATATTGCCGTAGGAGATAAGGGCACCGTGCTCACTTCAACCTGCGCCACAGAATGGAGCGAACACCACGCCGGCACCGGTTACCGCTTAAATAAGGTCTTTTATCGCGACGGCATTTTTGTCGCTGCCGGTGAAAAAGGGACCATCTTAACTTCCCCGGACGGTAAAACCTGGCAGGGTCGCCCCACTGACACTCAGAACAACTTAAACTGCCTCACCTGGAAGGACGGACTCTTCACCGCCGCCGGCGACAAAGGAGAAATCCTCACCTCCCCTGATGCTATAAAGTGGACCGAACAACCCTCGGGGACGCTAAACTCCCTGGAAGCAGTAACCACCTTTAATAACCGCTTCATCGCCGCCGGCGCAAACGGCACCGTAATCTCATCAGATGATGGTAAAACCTGGACCAGGCAAAACACACCGACCGGCAGCTGGCTGGAAAGCATTGCCACCAACAGCGACAGCCTGATCGCAGCCGGTGAAAATGGAACCATCCTTACCTCAACCGACGGCGAAAACTGGCAAAGCCAAGATAAAGCAACTACTAACTGGCTAAAAAGCGTTACCGCAACTGAAAAAGGCTTCATCGCCGCCGGCAGCAGGGGAGTCATTTTAACCTCTCCCGGCGGCGAAACCTGGGAAAATGAGCTTACCGGCAGCACCGCCTGGCTTAACGATGCCGTCTACCACGAGGGACGATTGATCGCAGCCGGCAGGAAAGGAACCGTGCTGATCTCTTCAGACGAAAACACCTGGACTGAAAAAGAAACCGGTACAGATAAGTGGCTAAACGGGATTACCACTGGCGATAACCTGGTGGTCGCTACCGGCGAAAAAGGAACCATCTTCACTTCTTCTGGCGGCGATGACTGGACCCCGCAAAAAACAGGCACCACTAACTGGCTAAACGCAGTGACTCATAACGGAGAACTTTTCGCCGCTGCCGGAGCAAAAGGAACCATTCTTACTTCCTCCTGCGGGGAAGAATGGAGCTTGCAACATGAAAACGATAAGATCTGGCTTTCAGAGATCACCTGGAACGGGGAAAAATTTGCAGCCGTAGGCGCAAAAAGTGAAAACGGCGCCTGCTTTACTGCAGGAATAGTGCTCACTTCCCCGTGCGGTAAAGACTGGCAGCTGCACCACACCGGCACTGAAGGGCTCCTGCACGGGATTACCTGGGGTGAAGACCAATTTGTCGCCGCCGGGATAGAAGGCACCATTATCACTTCACCCTGCGCCAAAGCCTGGGAAAAGCACCCCTCGGGCACAGACGGGCAAATCAATGCAACCTACTGGACCGGCGCTTCTTACCTGGCCGCCGGAGAAAACGGCCTGCTGCTTTCCTCGCCCGATGCAAAAAACTGGACCAGAAAAGAAGCAAAGCCCGCCACCGCTCACTGGTTGCAGGCCCTCGCAACCACCGAAACAGAACTTTTCGCCTTCGGGGGAAGCGGCACGATCCTTTCCAGCCCCCTGCCCGGTGAAAAGGTAAAGCGCATTTACGGCGAAAACCGCTACCAAACAGCCGCCGCGGTAAGCAAAGCCGCTTATCCTGAAGGAACAGACACTGTGCTGGTGGCAAGAAGCGACGACTACCCGGACAGCCTCGCCGGCGCAGCCTTAGCCCACGCCCTCAAGGCCCCGGTCCTGCTTACAGGCTCAGGCAGTCTCCACCAGGCCACCAGGCAGGAAATCACACGCCTCGGGACCCAAGAAGCGATAATCCTTGGCGGCAAAGAAGCAGTTTCAACAGAGGTCAAAGAGGAGCTTTTTGCCATGGGACTTGCGACAAGCCGCCTGAGCGGTCTTAACCGCTACGAAACAGCAAAAGAGCTGGCCCTTGCTTTTAACCAGGCAAGCGATCAAGAAATAGACACGGTCTTTATAGCCGCCGGCCACAATTTCCCCGACGCCCTGGCCGCAGCCGCTTTCAGCGCTACAAAAGGCGCCCCGATCCTTTTAACCGAAACAGAAAAGCTCCCCTCACCAACCAAAGAGGCACTGGCAACCCTTAAACCCCAAAAGGCGATCATTGCCGGGGGCACAGAAGTAATTGCCGGTAACCTTGAGACAGAGCTGCAGGAAAAAGAGATTGAGGCCACCCGCCTGGCCGGTGCGAATCGTTACCTGACCGCCTTAGAACTAGCCAAAGCGTACCTGTCCCCGGGCACAGAGACCTGCTTCATCGCCACCGGTGAAGACTTTCCCGATGCTTTAGCGGGCGGGGTTTTAGCCGCAAACCATCAAAGCGGCATTCTGCTCATCCCCGGCAGTCAAAGCGCACTGCCGGCAGAGACCTTTGCTTTTCTAGACAAGCAAAAATTTAGCAAGCTTTATATCTTCGGCGGCCCGGCTGCCGTTTCTGAAAAACAGCACCACAACCTGCGCGATTTAACCGGGCAGTAACAATGCTTACAGGTGATCATTCAAAGGCCAACCGAAAGGGAGAGAAACTTACATGCAAAACGAAGAACATTTCGACAGGCGACGCTTTTTAAGACTGGGCTTTTACGCCGCAGCAGCGCTCGGTCTTTTCGGGATCGGCCACTTCTTAGACTTAAACGACGAAGCTGACAAAACTGATCTCGGGGTTAAAAGCAGCACCAAGGATGAGAGTGCCTACCGGATTCCGCGGCGGCAGCTGGGACTAACCGGTGAACAGATCAGCCTGATCGGCTTAGGCGGCTCTTTTACCCTGGCCGATGGAAACAAGGCAGAAGAAGCAGAAAAGATTATCGAGCGGGCCATTGATGCAGGGATCAACTACCTCGACACCGCCCCCACCTACGGCCACAGTGAGGCCAACCTCGGCCGGGTAATGGAACGCAGGCGCAAAGAAGTATTCTTAGCCGGCAAAACGAGAGAGCGCAGCTATGATGGGACCATGCAAATCTTCGAGCAAAGCCTGGAGCGCTTAAAAACAGACCGCCTCGATTTGCTGCAGCTCCACGGCATCCACACTTCAGACGAACTGGAAGCCGTCTTTGCCCCGGACGGAGCCCTGGAAGCTATCAAAAAATTAAAAGACGAGAAAGCGGTACGCCACATTGGCATCACCAGCCACAAAAACCCCCGGGTACTCATGGAAGCCTTAGAGCGTTTCGACTTTGACTCAGCCCTGTTTCCTTTAAACGCAGCCGACCCCTACTACCAGTCTTTCCAGAAAGAATTCCTCCCCGCCGCACAGGCGAAAAGCTTAGGGCTTATCGCCATGAAATCTGCCGCCTACGGGCGCATCTTCCGCAAAGGCGGGATCAGCACCATGCAGGAAGCCCTCGGCTATACCTTAAGCTTCCCGGTAAGCACCACCATCATCGGCACTACCACCCTCTCAGAGCTGGAAGAAAACATCCGCCTGGCAGAAAACTTCAAGCCCCTGCCTGCAGAAGAGCTCGAGCGCTTAGAACAGCTGGTCATGCCCTACCAGGATGAAGCCAACTTTTTCAAGACAGAGTGGTAAAGAATCGCCGCACAATTCAAGACAGAAATTTTGCAGACGCCAGTAAAACTAACCTGTAACAGCTTTTTTGTTTACAATTTCGAAGGAAGGTCTTAAATCACTGTAATACTGGTAATTAACCAACTTGTCGTGCATAAGCCTCCCCACTAAAATACAAGGTGCTATACCAATTTTGTGCGCATAATCAATAATGGTTTTTTTATCTTGATACGGATATTCTTCTATAAATTTCTTATAAAGCTTATCTGGAATAAGATAGTTTCTAGCAATCTGATCTGCCTCATCTTCATGGTTTTCATAGCTGATATGAAACTTTTTCTTCTTTTGGTTAATTAAATGGGCTAATTCGTGAAAAAAAGTAAACCAGAAAATGTCTGAGCGTTTCCCTCTAACACTTAAGGCAAGTATTGCTTTATCCTTTCGCCACATGGTAGCACCACATATATACGTTTGCGGAAGACACTCAACTAAAACTAAAGCTACTCCACACTGGGCGCACAGGTTTTGCATTTCTGGAAAAAAAACAGATGGCTCCTCCCTTGTTAACCCTCTAAACCTGGGAATTAAGCTCTTTAATTTGCGCCTACTTACTTTCTGCACTTCAATGGAACGCCCCTCTAACTCTGCTTTTCTAAGCCAGGCTAATACACTATAATTAGATATCTCGCCTATCTGTTTATGCTTTCTAAAAACAGCAGCATATGATTCTTGGATTAAAGACAACCGGGCAACTCTAAAAAAATCTCTTAAATTTTTGACTCGCTGTTTTCTATCCCTTGTCTTTTCAAGCCAACCAAAATCACTCATTGTTTTATAAGGTATTTCTTTTAAAATCTCTAAATCCTTTTTAAGCTCCTCCTGATCTTCTAACCTGGTTTTATCCAGCTGATATTTTGTTTCTAGCTCCATCCAAAATTCAGCACTCGGTCCGATTACAGATTCTAATTTCAGGGCAGTCTCATATGTTATAGGTGCATTACCATTAAGAATATTACAAAGGTGCTTGGGCGTTATGTCTAACCTGATTGCCACTTCTTCTTGAGTCATACCCAAATAATCCATATTTTCCCTGATGGTTTCTCCTGGTGGAATAGCTGTAACAGGCATAAAGCCATTATCTTTTTTGTTTTCCATGATAATCAGTTACCCCCTCAATCCTCACGATGGTAATGCTTTCCAGATTATTAATGTCTGCATCTCCTTCTAAGATCGGTTTTAAAACAAGTCTAAAGGGATGAACCAAATCAACTGCTAACTCGTTAGATCGTTGTCCCTTTAGTCTGTGCAATCTCGCTGCTGGAATTTTTTCAATATCAGCCAAGCTAGGGGCACTCTCTAATTCTCCGACCCTTTGTGTAAGTTTAGTGCCTATCTTTGGTCCATATTTTTTTTGAGCTTCCCTTGGGTTTTCACACTGTCTTTTCAGCTTTCTTGACTTGAAGTGCAGCTTCATTATATATTACCATGCCCCTAATGTCAATTTTTTATAACCCGTTAGGTTAATTTATTTTGTCATTTGTTAAATAAGTACAACAACACTATACCATAAATTGCCATAACTAGCTATTAACGCAATCTATTTCCCTATTTAACAGCTTAAAGCCGGTGTTACTTAGATTTTATTTTTTTAATGTTGCGCTGTAGTGCTAGGTAATCTTTTTATTGCAGTTTGCTTATTCGAGGTTAAAACCTGCCCTAAAAGAGTAGCAGTTTTAGTTTGGTTCAATTATAAAACCCTGCAACTGCTTTTACAAAGCAGTTGAATGAATAATCCAGGGAATACTTAAACAAGGGTAGGAAGGGGGCGTTCCCCTTGAGGGAGGAATTGAAAGCCTTCAAGGGCTGGAAATTCCGACCGGAACCCGACCGGGCAGCCAAAACCACATCGATATGATTAAGTAAGATCAGGGGCTCTTGCTGCTTGCTTCCAGGAATAGAAACGCAGGGACGGTTCCGCGTTTCATGGCAGACTATTATTCATCCTAACAAAGAGAATACCATAACAACTTCTTCCTGCTGAAACGCGGAACCGTCCCTGCGTTTCAGCCCTGCGTTTCCCTGCGTTTACGTCCCCGCGTTTCGCGTTGTAGATACTGCTATCGCTTCTCTTTCGTGCTTTTCTCGGCACTTATCCCGTCACCTCCCCCGCTAAATTATGCTACCAGGAAAGCGGCATAAACCTGCAGCTTTCGCCTGTTGAAACAGAGACCCAACCACACCAATGCACTCATCCTGTTTTTATCATTGTCTCTTTAGCTAATACCCGGTATTAATTTCAGGAGGGCGTACCCCTAGCAGCACTTTTATTTTTGCAATATTTAAGGAATAAAGGGGTCGACAGGAACGAATTTATGGGACGCTGTACTAAAAACAAAAGTAAAGTGTAATTTTAGCTAGTTATTGCTTTTAAAAAGTATGTTAATATTGGTTTAGAAATACCTGGCGGGAAGCCATGGGACTTAGGCCCCGTGAAGATTTCACTTTTTGTCTGATAATTTTCACACCCTGTTACAGGTCCAGTGAATGCTGCAAAGCGGGTGGATAGATGTATCAATTCTTTCCATATATCATATTTTCAATCATATCTTTTTTTATGCTCTTGTTTTTGGCTGTTTATGCTTTTTTAAATCGACATAATTTAGTTGTCGTCAACGAATTTATATTCACTGCACTGGCGGGAGCGTGGTGGACCTTTTGCCAGGCCTTTGAACTTATGGCGCTTACTCTGCCGGTAAAGTTATTCTGGGCCAACCTGCTGTATATAGGTGCGGGCCTAACAGCTTTGGCTTATCTGATGCTGACCCTGCGACACACCGGGTATGATAAGCTGTTAACAAAAAGGAACATCACGGTTGTTTTATTTATTTACGCTTTGTTTTTCTTCCTGTTCTTTACCGATAGCTATCACGGCCTGATGCGAACTAACTTTTCCCTGGACACCTCGGCCGTTCCTTTTATCATAGAGAAGGATTACGGGATGCTCTTTCCTCTGTACATGTTGTTTACCTATAGCTTGAATTTTACTACCATCATTATATTATTTGTCATGGTAATTAAAAGGGATTTTATGTATAGAAAGCAAGCCGCCGCCCTTCTAACCGGGGTAAGCATTACGGCCATCTCCAATTTGGCCTATATCCTGGGGTTATCTCCCGTAAACCGTTTTGAGATTACCCCAGCCTTATTTTGGTTTTCCGCTTTGATAATTAGCTGGGGCATTTTTGGACATAAATTGTTAAATGTTATGCCTATTGCCCGTGATATGCTGGTGGAGCGGATCAGAAGCGGGATCATCGTTGTCGACAGCAACGATGTTCTGGTAGACATTAACGGTGCGGCGCTACAGATGCTTGAACTACAAAAAGCAGAGGTGGTTGGCCATAAAGTCAGCAATCTTCCATCCCTTGCCCTTAACCTGCCCGCCGGTGAATCCGGTAAACCCATTCCCATCACCTATTCCAGTGCCGAGAAAGAATACTTCTACGAGATCAAACGGCATCCCCTGGAAGATAATAAAGGTAGAAAGGCGGGCACCCTGTGGGTAATCGACGATATCACGGAACGGCAGCGGAATACAGCCATGATTGTCCAGCAAGAAAAGACGCTATCGGTTATGCGGGAGCGGGAAAAGTTCGGCAGGACATTACATGACGGATTGGGGCAGATGTTTGGATATTTTAACACCCAGGGCCAGGCGGTACGGGAATATATGCTCCAGGGGGAAAAGGAGAAAGCATTACAGCATCTGTCAGATCTAATTGCTGTTTCCCGCGAACATCACCATAATGTTCGAGAACATATCTCCGAGATCAGGGGAGTTTCCGTGGAAAACAAAAGTTTTTCTGCAGCACTCAAGCAGTATGCCGCCGGTTTTGTAGAAAAGTACAGTATTCCGGTGGAGATCAATTTTGATAAGCAAATTCCAGTTAATTTTCCCCATGATGCCGCCGGGGTAGAGCTGATTAAAATTATTCAGGAGGCCTTAAAAAATGTCCAGAAACATGCGGGCACATGCAGCGTTAAAATATCTTTTAACAAGAAAAAGGGTTTTACCGAATTAAGTATATCTGACAACGGTGCCGGCTTTGATCCTTTAGGCTATGACGGTAAAGATAGTTATGGACTATCGATTATGCGAGAAAGAGCAGCAGAAATTGGAGCATCTATGGAAATAAATTCGCAAATAGGTAAAGGGACGAGGATCATTTTACTGATCAGGGATGGTGATGTTAATGCAGATCGTGATTGCCGATGATCATGCCTTATTCATGGACGGGCTTAAAAATCTTCTTCTGTCGAGGGGATACCAGGTTATAGGTATGGCGAAGGACGGTTTGGAAGCATTAAACCTTGCCAAAAAGCTGCAGCCGGAGGTGATGCTGATCGACATTATCATGCCCCGCTGCGACGGCCTTGAAGCTACCATGCTTATTAGCGCAACCTGTCCGGAAATAAAAATTGTCATGCTGACATCTTCGGAAAACGAGCAGGATGTGTTTAACGCCATCAAATACGGAGCTTGCGGTTATTTTATTAAAAGCTTCAGCAGTGAGAAGCTATTTGAACTTCTAGAAGCCTTGAGAAGAAATGAAACCCCGGTGTCGCCGGGACTGGCCGGGAAGATCCTGGCAGAACTGAGTGAGCACCAGGAAGGAAGAAGTCGGGAAAAACAGCAGCTGACGGAGCGCCAACGGGAAGTGCTTGCCCTGGTCGCTCAGGGTGATACTTACCGGAAGGCCTCTGACCAGCTCGGTATAAGCGAAAGGACTGTTAAATACCACATCCAAAGTGCGGTAGACAAATTACAGCTGCAAAATCGGCAGCAGCTCATTAACTATGCCTCCAAAGCGGGTTTGTTGGAATAGAGACTTGAAATATATTGCCAAATATTCTTTAACCCTGTCTATTCAGACAGGGTTATTTTTTTTAGGAGTTGCTATAATTGTTTTACTATTCCTGTTTATGCTTTAATCAAAATCTTGATGCTATGAAAGGAGTAAAAAAAATGATCGGAAGACTAAGAAAATTAATAACTTTAGCTATCCTGGGTATCCTCATTTTACTATTTGCCGGGGCCTCCCTTGCTAAAGCTGAAGAACTTGTAGAAAACAAACAGTTAACTCATCGCCTTTATGGCCAGGACCGCTACGAGACTGCTGCAGTTAGCGCCTTAGAAGCCTACGAGCAGGTTGACAGGGTGATTCTTGCCAGGGGGGATAAGCTATTTGACGCTTTGGCAGGAAGTGTATTGGCAGGAGTACTGGACGCACCGATTTTACTGACTATGCCTGATGAGCTTCACGAAAAAACCTCCGAGGTTATAACTGATCTGGGGGCACAGGAGATAGTAATCCTGGGAGGAGATGCTGCTGTTTCGCCAGTGGTAGCTGAGGAGTTAGCTAACCAAAAAGTAGAAGTTACGAGAATAAAAGGATCAAATCGTTATGAAACTGCGGCGGCTGTCGCAAAGCAGGTTGAGAAAAAACTTGGTCCCAGCTTTGGCAATCAAGCCTTTATTGTCAGCGGAAGTGATGTCCCCGATGCCATGGTTGTCGGCCCCTATGCAGCAGCCAACGGGAAGCCTATTTTGCTGGCTCAAAAAGATTGTATTCCCGAAGGGACTGCTGCAGCACTAGATAAGCTGGGTATCGATAAAATAACTGTTATCGGCGGCCCTGCTGCTGTGGGCGAGAACATAAAAAATGATTTAAACGCTGAACGCGTTTATGGCGCTGACCGTTATGAAACCAGCATTGAAGTTGCAAAAGCATACTTTAATGAGCCGGGCAAAGTAATAATTGCCAGTGGTAATGACAATAATATTGTCGATGCGTTGGCAGGCAGCTACCTGGGGGCCAAGTTGAACGCCCCAATCCTTTACAGCTACAAGGAGCATTTACCATCCGTGGTGAATGAGCATCTTAAGAGTATCATGACAGAAAGCACCAGCGCCTATATTTTGGGAGGCAGCGAGGCTTTGAGCCAGGTATTGCAGGCAGATATTTCTAATACTCTTTTGCTGCAGGGTAAAGCTCAGGTATTGGGCCGGGTATTGCCGATTATAGATGCAGAAGTGGCTATCTATGACCTCGAAGGAAACTTAGTATATCAGTCGGAAAAAGCGGCCACCGGTGAATTTGGTTCTTTCCGAATTGATGTTAAAGATCTCCCCTCTGATTTTAGAATTGTGGTTAAAGGCGGGAAATACCGGGGCGAAAACTTTGCGGATAAACTTATGGCCGACTACCGGGACTTTGACCCTGCCAGGGATAACGTCTATGTAAATGCAGCAACCACCATGCTTAGTGCGTACCTTGACGCTAATCCGGGCACAACTTTAGATGAAGGCACCGCAGCCGTAAAAGAATTTCTGGAAATACCGGAGTGGCTTAGTATAGGCGGAGGGCTGCAAAGATCAGGAGAATACTTCAGCTACGAGCTGTTTATGAGTGAAGCAGAACAAAATGGCGGGGTCAATCAGTACATTGATCAACTGCTGGCAAAAATGCCTGATACCCGTCATTTCCGCCCTGACGAACCTCCTTTGAAGTCAGTGACAGGGTTCATAGCTTCGAATCTGGCTAAGGGAGCCGTTAGTTATGTCGGCGGGGAACTTATGGGCTGGGGCCTTAGTAAAGTCGGGGTCAGCTTTGGGGAAGAAGATTATACACAAGAACAGTTAGCAAAGATAATGGATGGCATGCATGAGATGCAGGGGCAACTGTCAGAGATAGAGGGGCGCCTGGATAGAATGGACCAAAAACTAGATGCAATAATAGACAGACTCGAAGAAATGAGGAGGCAGGAGTTACGGTCCAGATACAAGATACTGAGAGGGCAAACATCTAAACTGGAAAGTCAAATAAACGAAATCAACACAGATCTGATAAATTTTATTGTCAACCCACCCAAAAACCTGGAAGATAACCGGGAAGCACTCCTGGAAAGGATTCAAGATAACATAATAGGAAACGATACGGTGCTTCACAGCAACCTGATGGAAACTCTTGGATTATGGGGTAAAATAACCTATGAAAACAAATATATCACCCCGAAAGATTATGAGGCAATAGAGGCTCATTTTGAATATTATCACCAGTTGCAGGAGATATTTTTGCTTCTCCAGGTCGAATATTACCATTATATGCTTGGAGAAGGGGACGAAAGTGTCGAAAGGCGCATAGAGAGGCATTTCGAGCGTATCAAAGCACAGGAAGAATTGCTCAAGAAAGCAATCCCGGAAAATATAATCTTTGGCACTAAAAATGATATAATGTTTTACGTCAAACCCGACATCTTATTTGGTGGTTATAATTATTTAATGCCGCCGAGCTATGTTGGGGGTTATCATGGACATATTGATGAAATTGTACAGGACCTCAATGAATCAAAACATTTAGGTTACGACGATTGGCGATATTTAGAAAACATCAATGATATGGAAGGATTAATGCCTGGTATTCGTGATGTATGTTTTGAAGATTATACATTAATGGAATACTTCACTGATAGAGGTTGGCCTATGCCAAAAGGTTATCAATATCGCTTTGGAGCTGCTCATGGATTAGATGGAAGACCGCAGTCTTGTATAGTTTCTGAAAGGAACCCTGATACGGGAGCTGTGACATTTAAAATAACTGGTCTGCCTGATTATATGCGTGCTTACTTCTTCATTTTCCGAGTCATGGATAGTTCAGAAGCGCAAAAATATTATTATATAGAATAAAAAGCCCTTAGATCAGGCAAACCCCTTAGGGTTTTCATAGCTTATCGCCACAAAAAAAGTATTATAGCTATGGAGGAAATAAGAAGTTCTGTTCTTGCAAACAACTAAGAAAGGCCCCGCAGATTTGTCCTGCAGGGTCTTTTTTTAATTGGTAAAATTTACAGCCTCAATACCCCGTCCAACGAATGGACCGGAGTTGCCTTCTATACGTACCAATATATCGGCATTCCCGTTAAAGGATCTCGGGGCTCAAATCACTTCAGTTTACGCTTCCGGCCCGCTAACTTGCTGTCTCCTTTTAAGTCCATGAGTCACCTCCAATTAAACCTTCAAGGTTTGCTATGAGTCGGCTGGCCAGGGCCTTACTCAGTGGGCTACCCACCCACTAGATGGTGCACCCTTAGCCTGGCGCACGGTCTGAACCCTAAAGGGAGGAATTGGAAGCCCTCTCAGGGCTTAAAGATTCCGACCGGGCAGAAAATCACCCTGGCAGAACCCTTATGCAGAAAGGGTAATCGGCATTATGAGGCAGGAGCTTATAAATTTCATTATTCCGTTCAACGAAAAGCATTTACATAGTCTGCTTAAAGAGTACGTGGAATACTACAACCAGCACCGCACCCATCAAGGAATTAACGGCGATACTCCAGTTCCTTCGCC
>PWGE01000261.1 GCA_003554345.1 Candidatus Sumerlaeota bacterium
GAAGATAAGCCCGCCTGCGTATCGGGGAGTACTGGAGTGGGAGACCCTCTGGGAAACGCGATTCGCTGCCCCCATTCATATTAGGCCTCACACAGCGCCTGCTGTGTGGGGCTTTTTGCATATCGTACGACGATCGACTAGCGATGCCTGTACGGCATTGCCGAGTGGGTTAGTGATCGTGACCGTGACCACTTGTTTCAGCGGCCGGGATACCGCCCGATTATGTTTGATACAACGATCAACTGGGATTTCAGTCCGGCGCAATCGCTCGCTGTCGAGTAGCGTGAAAATCTCACCCGGAACACTAACGTCCAGCCTCATCCCGTGGCGGCGTGCCGCGTCGGCTGGCTAACCCTCGTGCCGGGCGGGGGACCTCGTCTGCAGTCCCCAAGATGAGACGGCGGTGCCGTCTCGATGGTGGGGTGACCCACCGACGAGTGTCACGTGTCCGGGTTCGCCGTGCTGTCATCGCACCCGTATGGGTTCGCTCGGCCGGGGACTTGGGACACGCACCTGTATTAGCACCGTTGGACGGTTAAGTGTTCCAGTTCGCCTGGCGCGTTTGTCGTTTCATACGGTCTGTTGTCGTTCTATACCGGTCCCGTCGAAGCGAGCAACGCGGCCCAGCGCTCCGCGAGCAGTCGGATGGAATCCGATAACACCGGTAAAACGCGACACCGATCAGTATTAGCGGGCAGACACCCAGTGATCGGCGACTGTCTCGGCTGGTCGTGTGCCCTTCTCGATCCGGGGCGGCGATAGCTATAGTAGCCACTGCACGTCACTGCACACCTGATCGCACGACGGCAGCGCGGTTCGGAGAGAGACACGAGTGAGAACCGCGGAGTGTGCGATCAGTGTGTACATAGTTGTAGTTGTTAGTACAATCACCAACGGTGTGTTTCATGTGTAAACGACGGGGTTTTTCAGTACTGACTGCCGTAGCCAGCAGTTGTTGGAGTGATACGTGTGGACGAAAACGGGACGAAAAAGCGGTCTGCAGCGAGATGTACGAACTGTGGGGCGATCGGGATCGTCCAGATATGGCCGGATGGGACGATACAGCCACTGGGACAGACGGAGCTCTGTCACTGTACGGATACCGATATTCACGTCCTCGACGGTGACACGTGATGGATCCGACAGCGTCGTGATTGCGGGTGAGCCGGTCGTCGAATCTCGCCGAGTGGAAACCGCGGTCCTCATACGGTCGTGCGTAGGCATTTTCTGCTCGTCGCTGACTCCGGTGCGAGCGACGACCGGGAAACCGTTACGCACGACCGTATCAGTAAAAGTACTCGTCTTCGGCCAACTGGACGTAGCCGCCGTTTCGATACGTGAATTTTGTCTTCTTGTAGGTAGCGAGGACTTTCGTCGCAGCGAGGCCAGCGGAGTACCCTCTCTCGATCAGGGCGTTGTTGTCACCAGTACCTTGCATCTCGTTTATTACGTCGAAGATCCGATCCCAGTCGTCGGGGGTGTACGCCGCCACGATATCGGCGAACGCGACGTTTCGGAGGATCTCGTCGCCGATCGCGTCCTTCCAGATGTCGTTGTAGGCGTCCAGTGAGTCGGTCGCGGCGAGTCGGCCGGCAATCTTGCCGGTGCGGACGGCGACGTGATAGCCACCTTCGTGAAACGCCGAAGTCGTTCCCATCGCGCCGCCGGCGACGGCGATGTTCGCGCCGACCGGCGACTCGATCGGTCGGGTCGAGGAGATCGGATAGGTTTCCGTCCCGCGTGACTTCCCGCGGTCTTCGACGATCGGAATGTCCGTCTCGATGTCGTACTCGTCGCCGTACTCGTGTTCGAGCAGGCGGCTGATGTACTCCGACCCGGCGGGAAGACGATCGTCACTTGGTTCGAGTAGCGCGTAGCTGGCGGGGTCTGTGACGTCCTCGAGTTCCGTCCCGATCGGCATGGTCAGGCCGACGCGTGCGACGGTGCCGTCGTTGGGGAACACCCACGGGTAGGCAGTCTCGCCGGGCATGTATCCCCACCAGAATTTGAGCCGGTCTTCGAACTCGGCAAACAGTTCTTCGGGAAACTCTCGGTACTCCTGGTAGGCGATGTGGTTTGCCTCTGGGGGCGAGAGGGAGTCGGCGACGCTGCGACCGGGGGCGGTAAACTGATCGAGCGCGTCGAGCGTGATCCGGCGTTGTGGACCGTCCGCGAGGACGACGTACTGTGCCTCGAGTTGGTCGCCGTTCGAGAGGGTCAGCGTATGGGTTGGTCCGTTCGGGCTCGACGCACGGAGGTCCGTCTGGAGGTCTTTGACGCCGGTTCCGACGCGCAGATCGGCGCCGGCGTCGACTGCGCGTTCGTGGAGCCAGTCGTCCATCCGGGTGCGGTGGAAGGTGTAGCCAAAGGAGGGGTAGCTGGATTCGATTCCCGTCGAGGTCAGTTCGACGGCGCTGTTTGGCCCGACAAATTCTGTCGCCGAGAGCTCACGATGGATGACATCCTCGGGGAGCTCCCGGTAGTCGAACTCCATGATATCGACCCAGTAGTCGAGAATACCGGCGGCGTCGGTCGAGTCCGGTCCAACGCCGTCTCGATCCTCTCGGGGGACGCCCTGTTCGAAGAGGACCGTCTCAGCGCCGTGTGCCGCGGCGCGCTCGGCTGCGGAGGTCCCTGCCGGACCGCCACCGAC
>PWGE01000418.1 GCA_003554345.1 Candidatus Sumerlaeota bacterium
CTTTGTGGAGGATAACTGGGAAGCTCCTACCCTGGCCGCTTCCGGGGTGGGCTGGGAAGTCTGGCTGGATGGCATGGAAATTACCCAGTTCACATACTTTCAACAGGTAGGCAGTATTGAGTTAGAAGTTATCCCTGTGGAAATCACTTACGGACTGGAACGAATCTCCATGTACCTTCAGGATAAAGACAGTGTCTACGATCTGGAATGGGTCGGCAATATTTTATATCGGGACCTTTACTATGAAAATGAGGTGGAATTTTCCTGCTATAATTTTCAATACGCGGATACAGAACTTTACTTTGATATATTTAATAAACTTGAAAAAGAGTGTTTTCATATACTGGAAAAAGAACTTATAATGCCTGCCTACGATACTGTTATCAAGTGTTCTCATATTTTCAACCTGCTTGACGCGAGAAACGCCATATCTGTAACAGAAAGAGCGAACTATATAGCCCGAATCCGGAAACTTGCCCGACTGGTTGCCCGCCAGTACCAGAAAAAACGTCAGGAACTTGAATACCCCCTAATGAATAAACTATAATTTCAGAGGATACAAAGAATGCGTGAGAATTTTCTACTGGAAATCGGCACTGAAGAAATACCAGCTTCCTACATTTTACCGGCTCTTTCTCAGTTAGAAGAGGAGCTTAAAAATCTGCTGGAAAAGGAGCGATTATCTTATACGTCAGTAGAATCTGTAGCTACTCCCCGTCGTTTGACAGTTTATGTTGCAGATCTTGCTTCCCGCCAGGAAGACCGTGAAGAACTTTTTACCGGTCCTCCTATGGGTGCCGCCTTTAAAAATGGGGAGCCTACCAGGGCGGCATACGGTTTTGCCAGAAGTAAAGGCGCCTCCCTCAAAGAATGCTTTGCTGTAGAAAGGAATAAAAAAGAATTTCTCGGCGTCAAAAAACTCATACCGGGGAAAACGACCGAGAATATCTTAGAGGAAAACCTTCCGGAAATACTTGCCCACCTCAATTTTCCCAAAACAATGCGATGGACGGAAGGATCAGTACGCTTTGCACGCCCCGTCCGGTGGTTATTAGCACTTTTTGGTGAAGATATCGTTCGTTTTTGCTTTGGAAACGTCGAATCCTCCCGATACTCCCATGGTCATCGCTTTTTGAAAAAAGAGGATCCGCTTTCTCTTTCTGAAGCAGATATCGCTTACTATAAGCATATACTGGAAAAAAACGGTGTAATTGCCGATCACCTGCGTCGAAAACAGATTATTGCTGAAGCCATAACTACGTCTCAAAAAAAATATCATCCTCACTTTTCCGGGGAGAATATTTCTGATGAATTATTACATGAAGTCACCTTTCTCTGCGAATATCCCAACATAGGAACAGGCAACTTTTCAAGGAGCTATCTTGATCTTCCGGCTCCGGTTCTCATTACAACAATGACTCATCATCAAAAATATTTTCCGGTATATGATACTCAATGGAATTTGAAACCTCTCTTTCTTGTCGTATACAACAACATAAGCCAGTATGAAAGCACAATCTGTAAAGGAAATGAAAAGGTGCTAAAAGCACGTCTGGAAGATGCCCTCTTTTTCTACCAGGAAGACCTTAAAACACCTCTTATCGATAGAACACCGAATCTGGAAGGGATCCTCTTTCAAAAAGGGTTAGGAAGCTATTTTGACAAGGTCAAAAGGCTCCAATCACTGGCAAAAAAATTACCTGATCTTATTGATTGTAATGAGCAAAGCCTTATAAGGGCAGTATTGCTCTGTAAAAACGACCTGACAACTTCTATGGTGTATGAATATCCGGAACTTCAGGGAATAATGGGAAGTATCTATGCTCTTGAAAGTGGAGAAAATAGCGAAGTCTCGGAAGCTATTAAAGAGCATTATCAGCCCCGCCAGCAAAATGACCCTATTCCTTCCACTCAAACCGGGAAGTATGTATCCATTATCGATAAGTTCGATAGCCTGGTGGGTTTATTAGGGAATGGCAATATTCCTTCCGGTTCCAGAGATCCCTTTGGACTTCGCCGTACTGCTATGGGATTGGGACGCATTATGATTGAGGGAGAACTTGACTTTAATCTTATTGACCTTTATTCTGCCACTTATCATCTTTACTCCTCCCTGAAGGAAGAGTATAAACCCCTCAAAAAACAAACCTTTTCTTTTATCAAGCAACGTCTTATTTACTATCTCAGCAAAGACAAAGGATTCCGAGACGACCTTATTGATGCCTGTTTTCCCGTCTTTGAGGCAAACTACTATCACAATTACCTCAAACTTGAGGCACTTACAGAAATCTCCAGGCAACCTGAATTTGACGACCTGACCACTTCTTTTAAGCGAATTGGTAATATCATATCGCAAGCTGCTACTAAATACCCCGATTGGGAAGAAGACTCTCCGGAGGCCGAATTACTGAAAGACCCGGCAGAAAGGGAATTATACTATCGGTTTGATCAATTAAGCCAGGAATTTGAAATGCTTTCAAAAGAGCGGAGATACCGTTTGCTTCTTCAGAAATTCAGTGAACTCAGAAAGGTTATCGACCGCTTTTTTGATGAAGTCCTGGTGATGGACCCGGATGAAAACCTTCGCTATAACCGTTTTAACCTGCTCAGCCAGCTCAATAAAACATTTCTTATTGTGGCAGATTTTACAA
>PWGE01000188.1 GCA_003554345.1 Candidatus Sumerlaeota bacterium
TACCCGTGCGCTTCAAGTGCATCCAGATATTCTATGATTTCTTCTTCGGATTCAAAGGTTAAACGATCCCATACCCCTCTGAAATCTTCAGCAGGACTGACTGCTGTCAGATTAAAACCCTGCTCTATAAGGGTGTCGAGATAATCTAAATCATCCTGCAGGTCTTGATATTGGTCGTGATCCAGTAATTGCCGGGCTTCTTCGATTTGCCATTCGATTTGTTCGTAGATACCATCCTGCAGGTACATATCTTCTTCCGAATACTCTTCTTCAAATGACTTGCGTATTTCCTTCATTTGAGCAAACAAACTTTCCATTCCCCTCAAACGGGTTTCGGTGTTTGAGGTAAAGGAGAGCATTTTCTCATCCTCATCAAGTTCTGCTTTCATGCCCAGTTCAAGGTTGTCAAGTATCCAGAGACGGGCTTCTTCATGACCGGAAATAATAAAGCCATCTTCAGGAATGAGATTATTATTATCCTGAATTCTGGTAATCATACTGTTTTCCACGATAGCTTCTACGCCCCACTGGTTGGTGCCGGTTTTTTCTTTAGTTGCGTCAGGCGTATAAACGACCAATTCATCAACTCCTCTGCCTCCTGGATACTCTTCTTCTTCAGGATTGAATGCGTCAAACTCTGTAGTAAAAGAGGTTTGAAAAGGGTCTTCTACTTCCATGACCTCCTCAAGGGGAGGGACATCTTCCTCAACATCCACTGTCGGGCGACAATGGAATAAGAAAAGGGTGCAGCCAAGCGCGAGGAAGGTAGTAAGAAATTGTTTCATGTGCATTTCTCCTCAGTGATTGTTTTATTTATTGAACAGGGGAACCCGGGCAGGTTTGCGATGCATGCCTTTTTTGAAAACTTCCAGTTGTTCTGTGTCAGAGTGAGTCCAGTCAAAAATGACAAAACCGGGGGAGCCGGCTCGTCGTGCCTGATGTACCTGACGCCAGATAGTATGTGGTTGCTGTCCCTGGAAAGTTCCCAGTCCTGCAATAACAGGTATCTTTTCGTCAACTTCTCTGCGAATGCTTTTCATATCAGCAAAAACAGCCTCGCTCTGGAGGGTATAAATCATGGGAGTTAAAGCATCCACTGTTTGCGCCTGTCCCCATTGAGCCCAGTTCTGCTGTTTGGTCTGCCGGGCATCGTCCAGTGGGGTGGCTACTGCGGCGGTAATGAGCAGATCAGGATTGATTGCCTTCAGCTCCTCATGAACTTCCTGAACAAAATCATTGATCAGTTCTTCTTTCCACCGGTCAAAAATTTCCTGTTTCTCATCATCGCCGGGTTCGATATCCATCTGATCAAAGCCGTGTTCTTCTTTGAATATCTCCCGCTCTTTCGGTGAAAAACCAACCTCATACTCTTCATCCTGGGTTGGCCACCTGATATAATCCAGGTTGATTCCTGCCAGGTCTGGATATCTTTCTGCTATTTCCCGATAATAAGAAAGAAGCATTTCCCGGACTTCTGGTATGGCCCATGAAAAATAATAGACCTCGTATTCATCATGATAGGTGTGTTTCTGGCCGTCCCGTGTCTGTGTTATCCATTCTGAATGTTCTTGAACCAGCGGGGAATCTTCAAGCCCTACATATATGTTTTCTACCCAGGCATGAATCTCAATATTTCTTTTTTTCCCTTCTTCAATCAGTAATTCCATCGGATCCCAGTCCTCAAACTCTTCAAACTGCTTTATGTAATCGCTGGGAAAAATGCTTCTTCCCCAGTAAAATACTTCAGGAAAAAGGGCATTAAAACCGTGGGCTTCGATTTCATCAAGAAAGGCTATCATTTCTTCTTCATCAAATGGCTGGAGACGTTCCCATATACCTCTCATTTCTTCCTGTTCGCTGATCATGGTTAAAAACCAGCCTTCCTGTAAAGCATTATCTACGTCTTCTATGGCATTCTTCAGATCATCATTATTTTCTTCAAGAAGATTGATTGCTTTTTCTATTTTGTCTTCTATGGCTCGATATTGTTGATTCTGACGATGACGCTCTTGAAAAGTATAGTGTCCGGCATGTTCTTCGCGGAAGCTTTGCATCTCTTCGATATCCCTTTCCGCGCCTTCTAAAATGGTCCGGGAATCCTGGACTGCATAAAAGGTTTTATTTTCTTCATCTATATTTACCTTCATGCCTACCTGTAAGTTTCGGTTTATCCAGACGTCTGCTTCCCCATGTCCGGAAATAACCATACCATCTTCGGGGATTACGTTATCATTTTCTCCTATGGAGTAAATGCGCTCATCTCTGATAATTGCTTCTACACCGTACTCATTGGTACCGGTTGTTTCACCGTACTCAGGCGTGTAAAGAATCATCTCGTTGGTCCCCCGACCTCCCGGAAATTCATTGGTGTCGGGATTAACAGCATCATATGTATAAGAAACTTCACGATGAAAAGGGTCATCGTTGCCACTTACTGTCAGGGCAAGGATTACTAACAGGGTAAGTATAATGGTACGCATAAGATATCCTTTCTGGTTAGTTATGAATGAATATTATATAAAATAATTGCAGCGAAAGCAACCCTTGAAACATTTTAAAGCTTCATTATTAAGCTCTTGCTTTCTGTATTGTAATTAAATGTGCTTTTGCTAATATGTAATTATCACACAAAAAAACAAATAAGTTTTAAGGAGGTTAGTTATAATGAAGAAGAGAAAATTGGGCTGGACTGATTTGGAGTTATCCGTTGTCGGCCTTGGTTGCTGGAGTTTTGGTGGTGGTGAATGGAAATTTGGCTGGGGTCCACAGGATGATGAACTATCCATCCAGACTGTTTATAAAGCCCTGGATTCCGGAATCAACTGGATTGATACTGCCCCTGTGTATGGTCTTGGGCATTCTGAAAAGGTGGTTGGAAAAGCTCTGAAAGGCATGAAAGAGAAACCTATTATTGCTACCAAATGCAGTCGTCGCTGGACTGAAGACGGTGAAATTTATGGATCGCTGAAAAGTGATAGCATTCGATGGGAAGTAGAACAGAGCTTACAACGTCTTGGTGTTGAAGTTATCGATCTTTATCAGGTGCATAACAGTGACCCCGATGAGGATATTGAAGAGGGATGGGAAACGATTCAGGAACTTATTAAAGAAGGAAAGATTCGTTATGCCGGTGTTTCTAATTTCAATGTGGAGCAAATGGAGCGCTGTCAGAATATACACCGCATTGCTTCTGATCAGCCTTTGTATAATATGTTGCAAAATGGTATAGAAAAAGATATTATTCCCTATGCCGGCCAGAAGAATATGGGGCTGGTGGTTTACAGTCCTCTGTGCAAGGGGATGTTGACAGGTAAGGTTACCAGGGAATGGATAGAGTCTCTACCCGATGGTGACCACAGAAAAGTTGCTGATCCTGTTTTCACCTCGCCTCATCTTGATAAAATACTTTCCTTTGTTGACAGGTTGCAGAAAATATCCGACGAATTGAATATTACCACGGCACAACTGGCGGTTGCCTGGACATTACGAAAAGAAGAGGTTACTTCCGCCATAGTAGGGGCTAGAAAACCCGCCCAGGCAGAACAAAATGCCGGTGCCGGCAAGGTAGAATTAACAGATGATGTGATAGAAAAAATTCAATCATTGCGCCGGGAGTATGAAATAGACAAGATTCTTTAAGTGAGGTATCGTTGCAATGAGAGGAACCATTTCCATGGCGGGACATACGGGTGAACGTTTTTAAAGAGCGACTTCTGCCATGGAAAAGGAGTTCCTCCACATTCCTTCGTTTCCTGTCTGACTGGTTTGCAAAAAATGCCCGTCCTTTTCCGTGGCGAAAAGATTATTCTCCCTATGCTGTCTGGATTTCTGAGATGATGCTTCAGCAGACCCAGGCTGATCGAGGGAGCGAGTATTTTACCGCCTGGATAAGACGCTTTCCGGATATTCATACCCTTTCCAGAGCCTCAGAACAAGAAGTTCTTCATCTATGGCAGGGACTGGGTTATTACAGGCGGGCTCGATATATTCTGCAAACAGCCCGTCTTCTCTGTAAAGAACACGATGGCAGGCTGCCGGCAAAAAGGGGGGCACTTCTTGCTCTACCCGGTATAGGTCCTTATACCGCACATGCTATTTTGAGTATTGCCTATAATCTTCCCTATTGTGTCATTGATGGGAATGTATTAAGAGTCTGGGCAAGACTTCTGGATATACCTTTTGTTGTTGACACCGTTCCTTTTAGGAAAGAACTGGAGCTTTTTCTTGAAGGAATAATGAAGGGAATAGAACCCCGACTATTTAATGAGGCGTTGATGGAACTGGGTGCCCTGATCTGCACACCGACTCAACCGTCATGTGGGGAATGTCCTGTTTCCGGTTTTTGTGAGAGTTACCGCAAAGGTACTGTTGCTATCAGGCCGGTTAAAAAAAAGAAAACTCCCCCGACCAGGCTTGCCTGTACCGCTTTTGTTGTTTCCCGGGAGGGACGATACCTTCTGCAACGTTTTCCACCGGGTGGCTTGTTTGCCAACATGTGGGGATTTCCGATTGTACAATATGAAAACAAACATCCTGATTTTGCATCAGCTGCGCAGGATTTTCAGGTGAAATACGCCATTCAAGTAAAGAGAAAAAAAAGGCTCACTTCTTTTGTGCATTCCTATACTCGCTATAAAATTCATTTGCATGCTTTGCTTACAGTACCCGTCGGTCAACTGAAAACATTGAGCAAAAATCAGCAGTGGTTGAGTCTTGAAGAAATACGGCAATTGCCCATGCCTTCAGCCCACCATCGTATATGGAAAACCCTGAAAGGTTCTGTTGATAAGCCTTGTTCAACAAGGGTCACATAAGCACAGCCAGGATTATTCTGAGGTATTAGCACCGATAGGACCGCGAAAGGATTTCTTTCTCAGATATATAAACTTGCCGAGGGTTGTTCCTGCAAAGAACACCAGGAATATGGCAAAAAGTATGAATGCCACCTGTTGATCTATGGGAAGAAATACCACTTCAAACTCATGATTTCCTTCGGGAATATAAAAACCATTAAAGGCGTAATTTGTTCTGACCGTTTGTTGTTTCTCTCCGTTGAGTTTGAGAATCCAGGAAGGATGGTAGCTTTCGCTGAGCATCAAAACCCCGTCTTGCGGTGCTTCAATTGTTCCTGAGATGCGGGATTCATTCTGGCGGATGTAATCTACGGAAAAAGCCTCATATTCAGAGCCGGTGTTTTCCTCGGAAAAGGAGGGATCGGAGTCTTCAATAATGGCGGTTTGAGTGAAAAAGTCAGGCTCCTGTTCCTGGAGAAATATTTCCTGAATCGCCTCTTCATTATCGTAAGTTTGCCAGTTGGGATAAAATCGCAGGTAAAAATCTTCTTCCCTCTGTGATTGATACATGAGGAGACGGGGAGATTGTTTTGCCAGTTCGTAGGAGTCCACTTCCAGTGATTGAGTGGATAGTAAGAAATCCACATTGAGCAAAGGAAGGAGTTCCGGACGATCGATGTTCCTGATTTCCAGGAAGGCGCCGGGAAAGTGGTGTGGTGGAAATCCTCCGAGGATATTCATGAATTCGACATAGTATTTCAGATTGAGCGGATCATAGCCCCGGGCATCTCTCAGGCGATGCATCATCAGGCGATTGGGATAAACTTCCGGCAGATGGTCGCGAAGATACCATGCATATACGTCATCTGTCGCAAGAATGCGACCTGTCTCAGCGTTCTTTTCCAGGTACTGGATCTCTTCTGATTGTCGATAATAAAATTCTTCTAGTTTTTCTTTCTCGTTAACGGGAACCATTCGTTTGCCAAAATTCCCCAGATCGACCACCAGAAGAAAAAATAACAGGGGAATGACGAGATATTTTTTTGCCGGTACCCTGACAATGGCAAGCAGGGAAAAAGAAAAAATAAAAATAAGGACGCGGAGCAGGATATCTGTTCTCCCGATTTGAAAGAGAAGTTCTGCCATTCGGGAAGGTATTTCTGGAGCCGGAAATAGAATGGTCACCAGCAACGGGTAGATATATATGAGATAAAAACCTATACCTGCCAGGCTTGCGCACACGATGAAAAAATTCTTGCCTGGCAGACGTACTTTCATGTGGGACAGTCGGTCAACATAGAGGCTCACAATAATACTCAGGGCTACCGTGGCAGGAAAGATGTAACGTCCCGGTACTCTGAAGTCAGAAAAGACAGGAATAAAGCGATAAACCAGGTAGAAGAGAGGGGAGTTCTCTCCCAGTGCCATGATCATGCTCAACAAGAACAGAACACAGGCAAACCCAAAAAGTCTGGTATATTTTCCATACCATTTATAAGCTCCTACAGCCGCCCCTAATAAAACCAGAGTCGGTATTCCCCAGTATGCTGTTATTTCCCAGTATCCTTCAGTGCCTCCCCAGTAGATGGCTTTTTCAGCTGGAAAGGCGTAGAAAAAGGGAAAAATGGAAAGGATAAAATAGCGGGGCAGCCAGGAGCAGTCGACAGCATATTCCCAGGCGATACCCTGGGCTCGTTCAAAGGAAATTGCTGTGAAATGAAAAACAGGAAGAAGACTGATGACTGAAAGAAGAATACCGAAGATAAAAAAGCAAAGGGCGTCCAGAAATGCCCGGTATTTTTTTGTTTCCCAGAGAAGAAAAAGCAAATAAAAACCTGCTACAGTCAGGCTGTAAAGGGCAATTTGTGGTGCTCCTGCCTGGAGGGTGAGATACACAAAAAAGGTTAAGAGAAAGCTGTAGCGTACCGACCTGAGGAAAAAAAGGCGGTTCAATGACCATAAAATCCACCCTGTCCAGGCGCCTGCCAGTATGAAAAGCATGATACCCGGTAACAGATGACTGACAAAAAAAGAAGAAAAAGTGAAAATAAACGCCCCGAAATGAACAGCGGAAAAGGTTAGTTTCAGGGCGCGCAGAAAGAAGAACATGCCTGTGAAAGCCAGCAGAAAGTGAATCATGGTGATCAGAGAAAAACCCCACGCCAGGTCTATCATCAGGAGGTAATTAAAAGGATAAAAGATGCCTATCTGACTGTCTCCGTAAAAAGGACGTCCTGCAAAAATATAAGGATTCCAGGCAGGGTAGATTCCCTCTTCCAGGCTGGAAAAGAGAAAATCTTTGTATGGCAGGTACTGGTTGACCATATCCAGCCCTTCCATGAAGTAATGAGGTGAAAAAAGATACCAGAAGAGATAAAGAAAAAAGAGTCCTTCCAGCAGGAAATAAAATGTCTGTGATTGAAGTATTGTGCGCAGTTTATCCTTTAACATCAGACCTCTTACCCCACTTCCAGGGATCGGGAAGGTTCCACGTATATTGCTGGAACCAGGCATGTTTCTTTTTTTGGGGGGAAATATATATCAAAAAGGTATAAGAATACACTTTATTTCTGTCATTACCGGGAAGATACATTTTCGGTTGATAAAGAGTGGCAGGATGACCGGTCCACCGCCAGTCAATGAGTTCAGCTGTTTGAAGAAGTGGAAAAATAAAACCTTTTTGCTTTTTATAAATAGCCGGCTGAAGTATAACGGGAAAGGGAAAATCACAGAATAAAGAACGGCTCTCGTCCACAGGTACTGAAAATCCCGTGGTAAGAAAATAAGAGGGACTTTTTTCTTGTTGAGAAAAGGGATGGTTCTCATATAACTGAATGTTATCGGCACCCAGAAAGAGTCCTGAAAATCCATTGAGCAACCTGTTTTCAAAGGAAACAGTATAAAGGGATATTCCTGACTCCCCGTCTTTAATCCATTTCCAGTGATGGAAAAAGGTGGAACGAACAGGGGAAGTCGGCGTGAGATGCTGGTTATGAACTTTTTGAATGGGAAAGCGCATGGTCTGGCAGAGGTGCCAGGATTTTAGAAAAGCATTTCCCCTGTTTTCCAGCACTCTAAATCTGGTATTCACCAGGTAGCGCAGTTTCCCGGTGGAATCGCCAAGTTCCCGGCAGGGCTGCCAGGTAAGTGGTCCGATTTTGAGAAGAGACTGTTTTTGGTGAAAGCCGACCAGGCAGGGAAACGACTGGTCTGCCTGCCAGTATAACTCGTCCGTCTGAAAATGAGGTGAACGGGACTGGCGGGGAAAAGAAAATACCCGGGATTTTTTCGATGTATCGGGCAAAAATCCAAAGTAAACTACATCCTGAAGGGATTGGCAAGAGATGATTTCATAACGGTTACAAAGACGCTGTTTGCCGGTTGGTTCGAGCAGATCGTTGTTGAACAGCCGGAGATGAAAAGAAATGGGTTGCCGGTGTTTGTCGAGGAGAAAAGGATAGGGGGAAGTCCTCATCCATCGGGGATAGAGAAGGCGGATAGAAGAAGGAGTGAGTTGTTGGGGTATGGTAATTTTTAGAAAATAATGTCCGTTCTCAGAGAGTACTTTCACAGAAAAAAGCTGGCTGATTTCATTGAAAATCCTTTGTTTTTCCTGCCATATTTTAGCTTCCAGCATTTTTTCAAGAGAGGCGTTCATCAATCCGTGCCAGTGGGGAAAATGGACAAAAAAAGAAAGTGATTCAGGAGTATCGGGAGTTAACTCGTGAAGAAGCTTCAGTTCATAAATGTTTTTCTTTACCATCTGTTTATAGCGGGCAAGAGCAGAAAGGGGGGGGAGGCGAAAAGGAGGAGCCGCCATGATATCATCAGGTATTTGCTCCGGAATATCGTGGGTAAAGCGTATCAGAGAACACGGAGAATTTTCTGCTTCGTTGGTTGGCAGGCGGCGAAACCAGGATTTAAGGAGCAGAGTATAAAGGCGGGTATTAAGAAGCGGCAGGTATTCCTTGTCTGATACCAGCTCCGGAGACAGCGGATTTTCATATTTCAGCTGAAGGGCTTTCTGCTGGTAAGTATGTGAAAAAAACGGGAGGTATGCACCATCCAGAAGGAGGGGCTCGCCGGTATCATATAAATTCCTGATGCATATTCGGTTGGATTGGTCAGAGGAGTCTCCTGGAGGAGAAGGATGCGGATAAAAGTATGTGAGCAGGCTGGGAATAGTGAAATGTTTTATCCTGGACATAGTACAAAATTTTATCATTTCTCCAAAGAATTTCTGAAAATGATTGTTAGAATGAAAGAATACTTCCTGATTACGGAGGAAAAAGGAATGAAGCCTCTTCATGAATTTTTAGGTGAGAAAAAACACTTCCTGGCACCTTCTCTTTTATCTGCTGATTTTGCAGATCTGGCAGGTGCGCTGGACTATATTGCGAAGAAAAAGGGGGATATTGTCCATTTTGATATTATGGATGGCCATTTTGTTCCGAACTTAACATTTGGGCCACCGGTGGTGAAAGCTCTGCGCTCTCATTCCTCTCTTATCTTTGATGCCCACCTGATGGTAACAGATCCCGTCAGTCTTGTATCAGATTTTGCGCGGGCGGGCGTGCAGATGCTTTCCGTGCATTACGAAGTGGGATTTCATACTCACCGTTTACTGAGTTCTATACGGGAAGAAGGGATGTATGCCGGTCTGGTATTTAATCCGGCCACTCCTGTAGATGGTCTTGCTTACCTGCGGGATGTGGCGGATTACGTTTTGATTATGAGCGTGAATCCCGGTTTTGGCGGACAATCCTTTTTAAGCTCTCAACTGGAAAAAATACAACAGGTAAGGCGAATGATGGGCGAGGATTTCCCCATTCAGGTTGATGGTGGTATCAATGCTCAAACTCTTCCCCGCGCACAAGAAGCCGGGGCAAATATTTTTGTGACCGGTTCAGCCTTTTTTAAAGGCGGGGAAGCCTCTTCTCTTGTAGAGCTTATCGATTATTAAATATTATTAAATTTCATATAAACTTGACAAAAATTATAAAATGTATTATATTTAATCTGAACGGAAAACAATATTGGAGGCATTTATTATGAAAAAGATGATGGCAGTGGTTACGATTGCAATTATGTGTTTTATGTTCAGCGGGTGTGCTATGTGGCAGGCACCTGTAATACCCCCGCAAGGAGCGATTTTTTCCAGTACTTCAGCTCCCATTCAGACCCAGTTTCGTGATACTGATTTGGGCAGCAAACGGGGAGAGGCAACATCTATTGCTATTTTAGGGCTGATAGGGATTGGTGACGCTTCTGTCTATGAAGCCGCTCAGAATGGCAACATTCAAACAGTGAAGCATGTTGATTATGAAATAATGAATGTGCTGGGAATTTACGTTGAATTTAAGACTGTTGTCTATGGAGATTAATAGTGGTGGTGAAATATTACCGAAAGACATTCTTAATATTTGGCTTACTAATAGTTGTTCTAATGGCGACTGGGTGTGCTTCTCCCTGGGCGGCAGGCAGAATGCCAGTGAGACCACCTCAGGGCTTTGTTTTTACCAGCCATAAGGGACCTTTAACCACTAATTTTGATAATACACCGGTTGGCGAACAAATTGGTATGGGCGAGACACAGTATTTCAGGGAATTTTTGTTTACAGGATGGGATTTTTCATGGGGTGAGGCGGATGTTTATAATAATGTACAGAACAGGCTGGATAAACCGGGGTACATCGATTATGAGTATTTAAATATATTCTATATCTACCAGCGGTTTACTATTCATGTTTACGGACAACCTTAATCAGCTGGTAAAATAGCCATTACCTGAGTGTGACAGGAAAAGAGGGGAGTTGCCCTGTATCCTCTAAAATAAGTGGCAGGAAAAAGGGCTCTGGGATAAGGTTGTAATGCCGGAGAAGTTTAAGCCTTTTTTCAGGGTGCAAAACTCCCCTCTTGTCAGAAAAAGTATTGTATGTTGCTCATCCAGAACTGTTTAAGTTTTCCTGCTAATAGGGGTCAATATAAACCCAGGGAAAAGGCAGAAGTTTTTTAATAATATTCAGGCTTTTTCCAGTTTTTGCAGTTCTTTTTCGAATGCCTGCTGATCTGATTTTTTGAATAGAACAAAGCGAACCAGGCGGACACTTTTAAGAGAGGAGGCCTGTTGGGCTATGGTCTGCAGCGCAATGCGGCTTGCCTCCTGCAGTGGATACCCAAAGGCTCCTGCTGATATTGCAGGAAAAGCGATGGACGTTATATTTTTTTCTTCTGCTCTTTTCAGGGCGTTACGGTAGCATTTGGACAGCAGTTCGTCTTCCGGTTTATCCTTTCCATACACCGGTCCCAGGCAGTGGATGACGTAATCATTGGGAAGGTTGTAAGCTTTACTCAGGACGGCTTCGCCAGGACGGATAGGGGCGTATTGCCGGCATTCCTTTTCCAGTTCGGGTCCCGCCGTGCGATGTATGGCACCGGCCACTCCTCCTCCCGTTTTAAGCTGGGCATTTGCGGCATTTACCACCGCTTCTATATCTTCCTGAGCGGCAATGTCTCCCTGGATGGTCTCAATGGTGAGTGCATGAATTTTCTTTTGCATCAGTACCCTCCTTTCAGAGATATCAGATTTTTCATGTTTTAGATATATTATAGCATATACGTTTGTCTTCTTTCCATGATGAAAACCTGTCTTATGACGCAGAAGTGCGGCTTACGTGTCATATGGAAGGTTGAAAAGCGCAGTTATCCATAAAACGATGGTATTCGTAAATGATGTTTCCTCAGGAACCTGGAAAACCCTGTTTTTTCTGGCTGGTTATGACGAACAGCACAGATCAAAAAGCCAGACGGAAAAGTATAGCCCCTTTTTGGCCACACTTTGCAGATGGACCTTATTCTGGTTTTAGTTCAAGTGTAATATTCCATTCAACAGGCACATTTTTTTTCTGCTCAGCAGGTAAAATGGAGGGAAAGGCATCAAAATCTTTTTCCCATATGTAAGCTTGCGGTGTTTCCCTGCGATGATAAGCACATCCCTGGCTTACATGGTCAGTTTGCCATACCAGAAGGTAATTTCCTTTTTCAAGTTTGAGTGCAGAAGGGTCCCCTTCTTGCACAGGGATTTCCATCCAACCTTTCTTTTGAGGGATAATTTCTTCAGATTGCCATAGAAGGGTCAATGTTTCACTGTCATATACTGCCACTTGCATGGTTCCTGACGTAGAAAGTGCATAGAGATGCATATTGATCATATTACCCGGCTCCTGTAGTGTTACAGGAGTTCCATGGATAAGGTTTTCCTGGGTTGGGAGCACTTTAAAAA
>PWGE01000354.1 GCA_003554345.1 Candidatus Sumerlaeota bacterium
AAGGTGAAACCGGTGTTGGGGGCCTTATTGGCTCGAATGTTGGAGGGTCAATAACTGATAGCTACTGGGATATGGAAAAAAGTCTTCAAATAGACAGTGCCGGTGGGCTGGGAAGGTTTTCAGAAAACATGACATATCCTCATCATGCAGACACTTTCATGGGTTGGAACTTCAGTGAGATCTGGGAGCTGGATGATAATTACAGTAAAAATTGGGGGTATCCTTACCTGAGAGCGATTCTTCCTTCTATGATAGATGCAAGGATACAACAATGGCCACAGGCTTCTTCAATAATCTATGGCGAATCTCTTGCTTCATCGATTCTGACCGGGGGAGAGGCATTGGCACAGGGTTCTTTTTTATTTGAAGATGATACTATCGTGCCTGAAGCCGGTATTTATGAGGCAACAGTTTTATTTATTCCTGAAGATACCTTAAATTATCATTCAATGAGTGAGACTGTCCCGGTAGATGTGATTGGCAAAGTGTCTATTACTTCGGTTGAAGAGCTCCAGCTCATTGGGAATGATTCTGATTATCCTCTCCATTGGCATTATTACCTTGACCAGGATATTGATGCTTCTAATACAGATCATTGGAATAATGATAAGGGCTTTATACCCATTGGTAATGATGATGAACCATTTACGGGTCAATTTGATGGAAAAGGCTATTCTATAACCGGACTGGTGATTAATCGACCGAATGACGACTATGTGGGATTGTTTGGTTCACTTTCCGGGGAGGTCCGGAACCTTTTTCTTAAAGATGTTTCAATATCTGCAGGTGATTTTGTGGGCGCTCTGGTTGGTTTTAATGAGGGAGCGTTGATAAGATGCTCCGCTACGGGTTCTGTTGTGAGCAGAAATAACAGCGGGGGATTGGTTGGCTATAATAGAGGGTCTGTATCAAACACTTTTGCGGCAGTTAAGGTGAGTGGAAATGTGATGGTGGGAGGGTTGGTTGGTGGAAATGAAAATGGTTCTGTGTCTATGAGTTATGCTGTTGGTGAGGTTTCAGGTGAAGACCCGGTAGGCGGTTTGGTAGCATGGAATAATGAAACGGTCATAGGAAGTTACTGGAATATTGAAACCACCGGTCAAAATAATAGCGCCGGCGGAGAAGGTCGTACAACGGATGATATGACATATCCGTATTCACCAACAACTTTTGTTGATTGGGACTTCAGTGAAACATGGAAAGAAGATTTTGATTATGATAATAATAACGGGTATCCTTTCTTGCAGGATTCTTTCACTTCTATACTTGACTGGTACCTATATTGACTTAAATCAATGAAAAATGAGAGAATAGAAGAGAGTATAAAACAGGTATCCTCTTCAGTAGCCGGTTCAGGATGAAAAAGGACAATATCCGGAGAAAAAAATGAACAGAATAACCTTCTTCCTTTTTTTTATGGCAGGAATTTTATGGAATACTTTTGGTCAGCCTATTCCCATCAGCAGTATCGAAGAGCTTCAAAAAATAGGTACTGAGAGCAATTATCCCATCAGTGGAAATTACTTTTTAACGAAAGATATAGATGCTTCAGAAATAAGTGCAAATGAGGGATTTACTCCCATTGGCAACAGTTTAAATGTCTTTACGGGCTCATTGGACGGACAGGGGCATACTATTAAAGGGCTGACCATAAATCGTCCCTTTACAGATGATGTGGGGTTATTTGGTGCAATATCCGGTACCATAAAAAACTTAACCCTGCTGGATGTTTCCATCACAGGTGCCGGTAACTGTGGAGGGCTTGTAGGATGGAATAAAGGAGGCACTATTTCGAATTGTTCGATCACCGGAAATGTATACAGCAATTATTCTCTGGCAGGCGGCATGGTGGGAAATAACGAAGGGACCGTATCTTATTGTTCTGCAGTGGTTGAGGTAAATGCCGGCGAATTTGTTGGTGGCCTGGTGGGATACAATAACGGGACAATATCAAACACTTATTCGAGAGGGATAGTTACCGGTGTTGGGGACGTTGGAGGATTAGTGGGAACTAATGAAGAAGGCTTCATCGTTAACAGCTATTCTACTGGTTTGGTTATTGGGCAACAATATACAGGAGGGCTGATTGGATGGAATAATGGGACGGTATCCGGGAGTTACTGGGATATAAATACCAGCGGGCAAAATGAAAGTGATGGTGGGGAAGGAAGGACCACAGGTGATATGACATATCCTTATTCTTCTAACACCTTTGTAAACTGGGACTTCGTTGAAACCTGGGGTGAAGATGGGGGGTATAATTACAATAACGGGTATCCATTTCTTCGAGAACTGGCACAGTACGATGCAGAAATTATAAGCTGTAATTTGCCTTCCGGTTTGCCGGTTCACCAGCCTTTTACCATGACTCTGCAATTCCGTAATACCGGCATTAAAAAATGGAGTGCAACCGAAGGGGTTCTCCTTGGAGCGGTGGGAAATTATGACAATCTGGCACCTCCGGAAAACTGGAGGAGTTCACCTGATTTTGATGTCTTTCCCGGCGGCATTTATAACTATACCATTGAATTAAATCCTCAACAGGAAGGCACTTTTGTCACTGAGTGGCAGATGCTTAAAGAAGGCGAATTCTGGTTCGGAGAAATCTTCAGCCAGGAAGTAGAAGTAGGGGGTCCCATCG
>PWGE01000246.1 GCA_003554345.1 Candidatus Sumerlaeota bacterium
AATCAGGGTAGATACTGCCGCTGCCGCAGGACGAAAACCGGCGAAGGGTTCCATGTTTTCCAACGTGATGGTCACAGGTAAAAATACCAGTGCAACCAGAAGAACTAAATATACCAGGCGAATACGAGACAGAAAAGGACGAAATTGAGAGGGTATTCTAAGTTTTGCGCCTGGAAAAAGTCTGCAGAGAAGCTCCTGCAGTGAGCCAAAAGGGCAGAGATAAGAACAGAAATGATTTTTACCGGTAATTACGGGAAACAAAATAGCTGAGAGCAGTAATAATACCATGAAAGGTTGAGACGGCCAGGGAAGCCCCATCCGGAATAGGGAACGAAAAAAACTTAAAGAAAGCATCTGGGTAGTCCATATACCAAGAACCAGGACATTCAGAAATAAGAAGACACTTCTTTTTTTATGGAACCCTGCCCACTTAAAAAAGGCTGCCAGGGATAGAAGATACACCACCAGTGAAGCCACCAGAGGAGTGATGTCGGCTGCTCTGAGGGGGGCAGTGGCTACCGGCTCATAGCCGACCATTTCCAGACGGCGCTGTATACCCTTAATTATCGCCTCTGAAGTCATAGTGGCACCGGTAACGGTATCCACATCCATTTGTGAAGCCTGCTCAGTGGTCTGTCCTTCCCATTTTTCCAGCAACCCTTCCTCTTTAACGGTGGTCATAAAACCAGGGGTTTCATCATGAGGCAAAAGAACAATATCTGCAATTTCTCCATCTTCGCCCACTGTAATAAGAAGTGGTACCGGACCCGCATAGCCGTAAATATCATCAAGATAAGGAGTGGTCGAGACAAACCATCCTATTTCATTGTTGTCTGCATCCAATACGACAGACCACTCATCATCTTCCAGAGCATACTCATAATCCTCAGCCTCTTCAAATACCTCCTGCAAATAAGGCAGGTAGGCCATTTCAGGCTCGCCATCCTTATCAGCAGGGGCATACTGAAAATACAAAACCAGTGCGACCAGAAATATGATGAACAATCGCCCTGCATAATAATGATAGCGCATAATCTTGCCTTCCTCTCTTTAGTCAGTGTTAAATTTTATAATATTGCAATTTGTTTGCAATGTAAGGGGCTTTTTAAGGACAATCTATATGTATCAGCATTACAACGCCGTATCTTATCCAGGAAGTTAAGAGTAAAAAAAGAAGAAGAAAGGCTTCTATTTGTGTTCATTTGCTTTGCCTGTTTTTTGAAAAGCACTTTTGTTCCTGTCAAAAAAGAAGAGAGCGATTTAAAAAAATGGTTGGGAAGCCTACTAACTGAACTTATATTCTGATTATTTAAATATATGCTGCTGTATCTGGATTATAATTTTTTAAGGCTTATGTTTATTTTTAGCATTCATAAATTTAGCTTTTTATAAATTTAATCCTACCATATCCTACCATAATGCTCTAATACATTTATTCTTCAATTTAATTTTGACTGACACCTGTCCGACATATTTATATTCGGCCTGGATTTTTCTCGAAATAACAGTTGTGCTGATTGTTGTATTCAAGAATAAAGGTACAGAACTATTTCCGTTAATAATTTTAGTTGCCGGAATGATTAATTCTATAAAAAAGACCCCGCAGGTTGGATCCCGCGGGGTCTATTTAGCTGGCTATGGAAACTGATAATTTTTACAGGGGGGTCTGACCCCTGGAATTAAGTGAAGTGAGCTTGTTATTAATATGGTCCGCCCTCGTCTTGAACAAAGTGCCATCCTGCTTGTTCAGCAAATTCTACATCTTGTTCAAAGTAATTGTCAGCAATAATATTCACCTTGTCATTGTCTTTTTCCCAGTCTAAGAGGGGGTCTTCATCGTACACTAGCTCATACACATGCAAATCAGATGATTCAGAGTCGAAGTCGTTGTCGGTAACTATTACCTCGTCTATTGAGCCACCGTCGTCTGCAAAAGCAGAAACTTCTAGCCCATTCGAAAAGTCTCCTGCATAATTTTCTAACTCGTTACCTGTTATTGTTACTGTGCCAATTTCATTTGTTGTGTCACCATCTGGTGAACCGAACATGGCAATAACTCCAATACTGGAGGTAAATTCTCCTACTATTTCATTATCCGTTATATAGACATTTTCAGTTTTATCTCCATCATCTTCAGCTTGAACTGATATTCCATATCCAATTAATCCTTCTCCTCCGTCAATTATATTATTATCAATTGTTACATTTTCTCCAACAACTCTAATAGCCTGAGCTACACCATTGTCTTCGTATCTATCCCTTTCTATCACTAGATCTTCAACTGTTACATCATCGGCTTCAATCTGTACAGTTGGGGCTGAACTTTCATCCCCTTCTGCTTCTTCAAGTTTTATTGTAGCTCCATGCTCTAATGAAGACTTCAAGGTTAAACTACTGTTAATTTCAAGTCTCTCACTTAAATCGAACGTCTTCTCGCCTAGTTCAATATTGTCCCCTTCTTCAGCGTCATCCACAGCCGCCTGGATGGTTAGATAATATTCATCAAGGTCTTCATTATAAATGTCCGTGGATTCCAAATAATCAGAAAAGTCAACATTATCACTTACCTCATCACCCAGTCCATCCTCATTATCTTCAGGATGATGTGGTCCAGTCTGATGTCCCCACCAGTTTTCA
>PWGE01000429.1 GCA_003554345.1 Candidatus Sumerlaeota bacterium
CCCGCCTTTATACCGATGCCTTTAAGTTCACCTGTCTCATTCCTCAGGAGGAAACGTTACCGTTGCATGCTGACTTTAACGCAGATCCTTCGGAAGGTATAGCACCTCTTACAGTGGAGTTTACCGATACTTCTACGGGGGAAATTGAAAGCCGGCAATGGGACTTTGGAGATGGCAGTACCAGTAATGAACAGAACCCTGTGCATGAATATGAACAAGCAGGAGAGTACATGGTGGAGCTTGAAGTGAGTGGTCCTGAGGGAAGCGACAGGGCTGTGAAAAAGATTGTGGTAATAACTCCTGATGATGAATACGATGCAAAAATTGTTAACCATGAAGTGCCCACTCTGCTGAGAGACCATGAAAGTCAAATTATTCTGACTTTGCGCAATACCGGAAGTGTTACATGGGAGGAAAACTCCCTTGTTCGACTGGGAGCGATAGGTGACGGCGATGAACTCGCGCCTTCTACCTATTGGCGGATTGCCCTGGATTATGATGTGGAACCCGCCCAGAGCTATACTTTTACCATTCCCGTTTATCCTCAGGAACATGGCACATTCATTACCGAATGGCAGATGCTTAAGGAAGGGGAGTTCTGGTTTGGTGATATTTTCAGTAAAGAAGTGGAAGTTGTGGAAAGAACCAATGTGCCAGGAACAATCTGGAACATGTTTGAATAGATATTGATGAATCAGATTTGACGGAAGGCAGGCTATTATGCCTGCCTTCTCTGGAAAATAATTCCCTGAGCCTGTAGCATGAGTTCAACCTCATTCGGGCAGTATGGATTGTGGATATGGGTGACTGACCCTGGTTTTTCTTTTTCCATGAGTGAGAGTTCTCTTCTGACTGGAAGGACAAAAGTGGACTTGTCTGCCTTCACTGTTACTCTTCTTTCTTCCTGGATTTTTTATACATGATCCGCAGGAGCATAGTTTTTTGATATTTTTGGCGCTCCGTTTTGTAATATTTCCTGAACGATTATTGATCTTCTATAAGTTAATTTCAGAAAAATATCGTTCTATTTCTTTCAGGAACAATAAAAAAAAGACAAATTCAATTTTAAGTATTATAATAGTTCTAAAAAAGTTAGACGTACAATACCCCTGTTAACTCTTAAAGAGATGAGTGCGATCATTCTTTTTAGATGACATATCAATGAGAAAGGATAAAGAAGGGGTACAATGAATTCTGAAATTTTGAAGAAAGATGGTCATTTTTTCAATTATTATTTGAAAAAGAGAGTAGCAGAAATAGTGTTAGATAGGAGCAAAAAAAGTAAAAATACAGATTTTTTAGCAGCTTTTCTGGGCATTTTTATCTTCAGTCTGGTTTTTGTGGTTCCTGGTGCTGACTTCGCCGGGGGAAGTGGGACAGAAGATGATCCATACCTGGTAGAAACGGCGGAGCAACTGGATAATGTGAGAAACCATCTGGATGCTCATTTCAAGCAGATAGATGATATTGATTTGAGTGATTATACAGAAGGAGAGGGGTGGGAGCCGCTGGCTATTTATCCGACCACTCCCTTTTCCGGCGAATATGAGGGGAACAATTTTGTCATTTATAATCTCACTATCGATCGTCCAGATCAGTCAGAAGTAGGACTTTTCGGTCATGCTGATAATGCTGCCATCTTTAATGTTACTCTCCAGAATGTTCAGGTGACAGGCAAGAATTATGTTGCGGGATTAGTGGGATTTAATCAGCAAAGTCTTATTTTAAATTGTCATGTAGAGGGAGAAGTATCGGGAAAGGAGAAGGTGGGAGGTCTTGCCGGGTATAATATTGAAGGAGACCTCAGGTATAGCTCCGGGAAAGGATACATTGCAGCAGAAGAAAATTATGCGGGTGGAGTAATAGGTTATGGGACAGGAGGTTCGGTGGAAAACTGCTTTGCCGGTGCAGAAGTATCAGGTTATAAATATACAGGAGGACTAGCGGGTTACCGCAGGAATTGCACCTTTTCTCAGAGTTATGCCACTGGAGATGTTTCTTCGGAAGGACCGTTTAGCGGGGGATTGGTAGGGTATAGCAGCGGGCACGGTGGGGGTATTTCTAATTGTTATGCAACGGGTGATGTTTCAGGATATGTTGATGTTGGCGGTTTGGTTGGGGGGAATTATTACGGTGGAATGGCATACTGTTATGCGGTTGGGGCAGTATCAGGTACTACTAATGGTGGGACTGGTGGCCTGGTTGGGAAAGATTTATATGGAGGAGGAGATTTTTATTATTCGTATTATGATTATGAAACCACCGGGCAATCAGACAGGGAAAAAGGAATACCTGTATCGACTGATCAAATGATGCAGGAGGAAACCTTTGAGGAATGGGACTTTGAAGAAACCTGGGATATTGATGAGAACTACTCTTACCCTTACCTGCAGTGGCAATTCCCAATGGCATCTTTTTCTGTGGAACCTGCAGAAGGCGTAGCTCCCCTTGAAGTTGCTTTTAGCGACCAGACCAGGGGTGATATTGATACCTGGGAGTGGGACTTTGGCGATGGCACTACCAGTTCCGAGCAGGACCCGGAACATACCTATACAGAAGGAGGGGAATATACAGCAACCCTGTCTGTAAGCGGAGACGGCGGTGAAGATGTCTATGAACAGCTCATAACGGTTTA
>PWGE01000061.1 GCA_003554345.1 Candidatus Sumerlaeota bacterium
CCTCGCATGGGCATTTGCCGGGTTTAATGAAAACAAATAGGCAACAGGAACATCAAAAATGAAAAAGTCGAAAAAAGAAATCATCATCGAAGCGCTCCAGTCAGGCAATCCCTTTTCTTTATCCGAATTGACAGCATATTTGTCAGAGGCCTATGGAGAAGATGTTAAGTCTGCTAATGTTTCGCCGGTATTAACGACATTGGGCGACAAAAAGAAATCCGAAATCGGCTATTTCATTCAAAAGCGAAAAAAACCCAAAAGGCCGAATGAATACAAGCTGGTCGGCGAGGCATGTGAAATGCCTATCGAAGAGTTAATGGACCTGTCCCGAAACATCGGCAAGAATCGGTTCACATTGCAGGACGCCGTTGAAAAATATCCGGCACTGCAGAAGTACGTCGACAAAATTTCTTCCAGCGATGATGCGGAAGCAGCACCTGTCGAAAAGAAGGTTCAGCCAGATCCCATAGATGACCAGGGAAAAGGGCTTCATCGATTGGTCGGGGATCTCCTGAAATCAGGAATCACACTTGATGTGAATGTCAATGTCCGGATTGTTTGATATATAATTTTCAAAAACATCCCCGTGACATCACCGCCCGATCAATGACCTGAACCGTTTTAGCGGTGTTAATAAGGCATGGTGTCAATTTTCATATGCAGCAACCATTCAGCAGACAAACGGGCGTAATTGAAGAAACCATCACCGGTATTGTGGACCGGGTTACTTTCATAACAAAAAGCGAGCAGCCAAGAAGAGAGCGGAGCAAGTTCGTTCAGCCCAATATGTTTCTGAGAAAGAGTAATTATACAATAAGTTGCGCTTTAAGAAGCGTTTACATCACTGCGGTAAGCGAGTCTATTTGTAAATGAAGACTTTTTAAAAATCTTCTGCTGCTTTCCTTTTGCTCTCAAGCGCTCTTTCTCTTGCCTCAAGTGCTTTTTTTTCTTCAGCAGCATCTTTAGCCTTATGATACTCGTCAAAAAAAGGCGGAAAGTATATCTCCATATAAGGCAAAAAGCCAATTCTTTCCTGATTTCCGAATAGTATTGTTCTATGCCTCATGGTTAATATTCGAATTCTTTTTTGTTCACCCAGATCTTCAGGTGTCCAAATATACCTCTTACTCCAAGTGGGACCAGTTTTAAAAGAGGGTGGGCCATATTGCTCTCTTATTAAGGAAACAAAAAAATCTTTTTTTCTAATTAATTCTGGATCAGTGGCATTTTCATATGCAGATGACCGGGACGGCTTCGACACAAGAGTAACGCTATACAACTGATTTTTCCAGAAATTAAAATCCAATTTACAATTTACTTCGCCAGCAAGCCTAACGGTCCTATTCCGATTAATTTCATCATCCTCGCTAATTTTCCTATTCACATCCCTTCTTGAGTCGCCAAAATAGATGCTCCTGATCGCTCTCGGAAATTTCCCTCTTTTTATTGCCTCCTGTATCTCTTGCTCCTTTTTTAATCTTTCTTGCTGCCTTTGTACACGTTCAGTACCAGCTTTTATTCCTCGTTTTGTATGCTCCAAATCACGACATTTTTCCGGTATTTTCAAATCATTTTCGGAATCGCAGGGCATCCCTATAGACTTTTGAGCTTCACATTTGCCATATTCCACGCCTATATTATAACAATATGACTGAAACTCCCTCTGTTTATTCCTATAGCTCTCTGAAAGATCCAGATAGGCATGATAAAAAATTAGGATAAGAATAGGGGCAAGAATCACAAGGCAACCCATTCCAAAACCTGGTTTTGCAGCGTTTTCTTTACTCTTTAATTCAGCCGCTTCATCTTGACTGATTTGACGACCACATCCTGGACAGCTGCCTGCATCCTCGCTAATTTTCTTTTGACATTCGGGGCATGAAATTAAGGCCATAAGACAGCTCCTCAGATTCTATGGGTTTTGAGGGTACGCAGATAATGATACCTGGAAAATTCATTTTTCATCATAGAACCATTCTTTCGGTTTTTATATGAAGGCAAAACCTTCCAGCTCCCAGGTATTTGTTTCTGCTTGATGGCACGGTTTCTCTGCCGGCATTGGAAGTGCTGTTGAGCGGGTTGCAGTGTGTGATTCCCAGTCTTTTTCTGCCAGAAGTGTTTCATAGAAGCCTCCCCGGACAAACTGATGCGATTCTTTTACTTGACCAGAGATATCTGATCGTGCGGCGGGGTTTTCATAAGAACCTCTTCTTGATAATGTCCTTTGCAAACTCTTCTATTTTCCGGTCTCGGGGGTTTTTGAACTTCATTATGGTGCATTCAATATCAGCCAAGGCCCAGTGAAGCGGCTCAAAAAGCTGCCTTCATCACTGCCATAAAACCATGATTCAGAAATCTGGCCTTCGTAATGCAGCTCCCCGTTATCATTACACAGCTTGAACGGCATCGTTTTTTTTTTCGGGCAAGGTCCTCCTTTATACGTCCCTGTCCGATACCGACATCACTTTTGATCCCGATTGCAAACATTGAAAACTTGTGTAAATGATCTTTGGTTATTATCCAGCCGCCTTAACCGCTCAATAAAACCCATCTTCACAGCATAAAAGGACTATGCCATGATCCTCCGAAAATTACAATTCATGAAGGAGGCATCATGGCTCAATCCCGAAAAG